>JAZRTL010000359.1:0-8699 GCA_045652025.1 Eubacteriales bacterium | reverse complement strand
TTTAAGGTTTATATGTACGTTGACCCTACCGTTGCAGCAAAAAGAGTTTTTGTTGCAGACAGAGGTGCGGTTGAAAAGTATTCCTCTGTTGAGGACGCTTACAACAACCTTATTGAACGCGGAAACAACGAAAACAAGCGTTTTAAGATGATTTACAAGGTTGACAATTTCGATTATAACAATTACAACCTTATTATCGATTCTACCTCCGCAACACCCGAGCAGATTGCAGAAGCGATTATTGAAGCCGCAAACGAATTCGAGCATACACCCTTTAGCACAACAAGAATTAAGATTTCGCCCTACGTTATTTTCCCCACTAAGCCATTGGGCACCGACGACGGCGAGGAAATTGAAATTGCACTTTTAAACGGCAAGCACTATTGCGTTAAAGGTCATTCCAAGTTAGCGGCACTTCAGCTTTGCGGCACCAATTTTGCAAACGCAAAGCTTGTTAGCGCAGACGTTACCGAAAACAGCGAATATATTAGCCAATACGAAGCTTCGGCAAACTTTAAATACGGCAGCTTATAATTTAACAACAAAACAAAAATCCGCCTAAAAAGGCGGATTTTTTATTTTAATTAGATATTAAATTATCTACCGTTGAGCATGCTGAGGATATCGTCGATATCGGAGCCGCCTTCTTTAACGGGAGCTTCTTCAACAGATGCGCTCTTTGCTTCTGCTTGTTGCATTTGGCGACGGGTGTCGCTTGCCTTCTTATCGGAATCGAAGCCGGTAGCGATAAGAGTGATGCGCATTTCATCCTCGAGAGAAGGATCGGTAGCGAAACCGAAGATAACGGTAGCATCGGGATTAGCTTCGCTGGTGATCATTTCAACAGCAGCATCGATTTCGTCCAAGCCGAGATCTGCAGAACCGATGATTTGGATAACGATACCTTGAGCACCGCTGATATTGGTTTCCAACAAGGGAGAGGAAGCAGCCATCTTAGCAGCTTGTTCTGCCTTATCCTTACCCTTTGCAGCGCCAACGCCCATATGAGCAAGACCTGCGTTAGACATAACCGCAGATACGTCAGCAAAGTCGAGGTTAATTACACCTTCGAGAGTGATAAGCTCGCAGATGGATTGAACGCCCTTACGAAGAACGTCGTCCGCTTCTTGAAACGCGTTAAGGAACGTAATCTTTTTATCGGTGAGGAGCTTAAGACGTTCGTTGGGGATAACGATAAGAGAATCGACAATTTCAGCAAGCTTTGCGATACCGGCTTCTGCTTGAAGCATACGCTTCTTACCTTCAAAAAGGAAGGGCTTGGTAACAACAGCAACGGTAAGAATGTCGAGCGATTTTGCAATCTTAGCAATAACGGGAGCCGCACCGGTACCGGTACCGCCACCCATACCAGCGGTAATGAATACCATATCTGCGCCCTTGATTGCTTCGGTAATTTCTTCGATAGATTCGTCAGCCGCCTTTTCGCCGAGCTCGGGATTAGCGCCTGCGCCGTGACCCTTAGTAATACGGTCGCCGATAGCAATCTTGGTAGGAGCGCTGGACTTGATGAGAATCTGAGTATCGGTATTAACGTTGATAAATTCAACGTCTGCACCTTCGATAACAGAAATCATACGGTTTACAGCGTTACCGCCGCCGCCACCTACGCCAATTACTTTAATGATTACCTTATTAGGATCTTCGATCATATTTTGCATTTTGAACCTCCAAAATATATGTTACTTATTCTTATTCATATCTAATATAATATTTTTTTTAGCAAATTGCAAGTGTTTTTTGCTATTTTTTTAAGCTTTTGCCCCTTTTTTTGAAAAAACAGGCGTTTTTTGGTTAGGAAAGCGCCACTGACGCTTCTTGGGGATTGGATACATCGATAACGCCGGTTGAGTTTGGCTCCAACTCGTCTATTATCGAAATTAGGAATTTTAGCTTTAAATTAATATTGTCGGTATCGCCGACGTAGACCTTAAAGCGTCCGTCGTAGTTGATAGTTATATCGAAACGAGAATCGAAATCGATAGATTTAATTTTATCGGTTATCTCGTTTTCAACAAAGCCGTTATAGAGTGCGGTTAACGCCGCGAGATTACGGTCGCTAACGAATTCTATATTAGAGCCGACAAGACATCTTCTTACGTTACTGAGCTTAATAGGAACCATACCAAGCGTTTCGGCTTTTGTGTTTCTTCTGCATTCAAGCACCTTTAGGTTAGAGGACAGAATATAGGAATCCCCCGCAAGCTCGGTTGCATAATAGGGAGTTTCCTCGGTAACAAGCACTTCTACCGTTGTTGGCAGGTCGCGATTTACCTCCACCTTGCCGATATAGGGCAAATTGGTAAGTATTTCGTTTTCGATTCTTTCGGCATCGAAGGCATAGATATTTTCGCCCATATTGATTGGGACGTGCTCTATAATCTCCTCGTAGGAATATCGCTCGTTACCTTGGACGGTAATTTCGTTAACCTTAAGGAAAACCGCGATACAGACCGCCAAAAAGATGAGAGAAACAAAAAGGAACAAAAGAACGTAGAACACCGAGCGACGCGTACGCTTTCTATCCTGACGGCGTTGCGCCTCGATAACGTTATTATTCTTTCTGACAAATCTTTGTTGCTCCACCTATTCACTTCCCTTCTTTTTTAACTTTTTTATTTTAGCAACGACAGCGCGTTATCTACAATTAGGTCAACAGAATTGGGCATTGCAAAGCCCTTTATACTATTTTCCATACGCTCGCGTGTATTACTATTTGCCAAAAGCTCTTTTACAGCTTTTACCAAGGTAATACCGTCGATTTCGCTTTCGCGATATACCACAGCGGCACCTGCATCTGCCAAAAGGCGAGCATTTTTATATTGATGGTCCTCGGTTACGTTGGGGCTTGGGATTAGGATAGATGCCCTACCACGTATTGCAAGCTCGGACAAGGTCATTGCACCCGCACGGCATATAATTAAATCCGCCGCCGCTTGATGCACAGCCATATCGTAGATATATTCACTTATTGTTAAATTGCTTGCTTTATCAAAGCTCTTTTCGGTAGCGATTTTAGAAAACTCGCTATATCCGATACGTCCGATAGCGTGGGTATGGCGAACGTTATTGGGGATAGAATAGTTTTCGATAAGATTAAAGACGAGCTCGTTAATCTTTCTTGCGCCCATACTTCCGCCATAGGACAAAAGATAGGGCTCGGTTTCGCCAATTCCAAGCTTTTTTCTTGCCTCTGCTCTTGACATACCATCGACAATTATAGGATTACCCGTTAAAACGAGCTTGTTACGTTGAGCTTCGTCGAAAAAGCGTTCGCTTCCTTGGAATGAAATGCAAACCTTATTTACAAGCTTTGAAAGCATTTTGGTTGTAACACCCGGGAAAGCATTTTGCTCGTGGATTAAGGTAGGTATTCCAAGCTTTGAAGCCGCCTTTACGGTAGGCCAAGAAACGTAGCCGCCCGTACCGATTACAAGGTCGGGAGAGAAGCTTTTTATAATCTTTTTAGCTTCGAAAACAGAGGTTACAGCGTGCCAAGCGGCTTTTATATTCTTTATATTTAAGCTACGCGAAAAGCCCGAAACCTCGACAAATTCGATTTTATATCCCGCTTTTGGAACAAGCGAGCTTTCGATACCGCGTTTTGTACCGATAAACATTATCTCTATATCCGGAATACGCTTTTTTAGTGTTTCGGCAATATTCAACGCGGGATTAACGTGGCCGCTTGTGCCGCCGCCGCAAAGGATAACTTTCATTATTATATCACCTTTCGAGAAGGAATTAACCGTTTTCTTGGTAAGAGAAGCGCGAAATGGCAAGAAGAATGCCCATTTCAAAAAGAAGAATTACGAGCGAGGTACCGCCGTAACTAAAGAACGGCAAGCTGATACCCGTACTGGGAAGCATATTCGTTACAACCCCAAGGTTTAGAATCGCTTGGATAACTATCTGGGAAGTAATACCAAACGCGAGCAACGAGGAGAAGGTATTGGTTGCTCTTTGGCATATCATATATCCGCGATAAGCAAAAACAGCAAACAGAACTATAACGCAAATTACGCCAAACAAGCCAAGCTCTTCGGCAAGGATAGCGAAAATATAATCGTTATACGGTTCGGGAAGGTAGCCATGCTTTTGGTTACTCTGACCAAGACCAAGACCCCAAAATCCACCCGAGCTTATAGCAAAGAGCGATTGTGCGGGCTGCCATCCCTTGCCCCCGCTTTCCCAAGACATATAGGACACAGGGTCGAACCAAACGTCTATACGAGGAAGGATATGGGGCATTACATTTTCGATAATTTGACGCCCCTTGAAATAGAACAAGACTGCACCAGCAGACAGCAAGCCCAAACCGATAGCAAACAGCTTTTTACTAAATCCCGCCATCCAATACATTACAACGGTAAGCATAAATAGAATTATAGTTGCGGAAAAGTGTTTTTGGAGCAAGGTTGATATTAACGCGGGAGCCGCATGGAAAAAAATTCCGAAAAATCCGCGTACTGAAAGCACAGTAGAAAGATTATTGCTTATATAAGAAGCAAGAACAAGCACAAGCGCGAATTTTAAAAGCTCGGAGGGTTGGAATTCAAATCCCATAAAGTCTATCCAACGAGTTGCGCCGTTACGTGTCAACCCTACAAAAGGAACTGCATAATTAAAAACCAAGGAAAGAAAGTATATAGGATATGTTGCAAGCTTTACAAACCCATACAACTTTGGAAAGGAGAATACTGCCATTACTGCAAAGCCGATAAATACGAAGACAATTTGGCTTCGCGCAAAATGATAGGAATCGTTAAAACGGATATCGCCAACGGCATAGGAGGACGACAAAACCATTATCGTGCCGATACAAACAAGCGCGATAATAACGATAAGCAAGGGTCGATCGACCTCACCTACCATTTTTACTATTATATTATCTCCGCCTGAGCTCTTTTGTTTTTTAGAGCTTTCGGCCTTTGATGCGCGTTTAGCAAAAAATGCCATATATAACAACCCTTTTAATTAATTAACAAATAATATGTAAGCACACAGAAGGCAACCGTTATAGCAGAGAAAACGCCAACGATTTTAACCTCTGACCAGCTGCATTTTTCGAAATGGTGATGTATCGGGCTCATTTTGAAGATACGCTTACCGGTTGTTTTAAAGGAAATAACCTGTAAAACAACAGAAAGACCTTCGATTATCCAGATACAGCTAACGGGGATAAGCAAAAATTCGTTATTTGTGAGCATTACCGTACCGTCGATAAAGCCACCAAGGACCATAGACCCGGTATCGCCCATAAAAAGCTTTGCGGGATGGAAGTTGAAGATTAGGAAGGCGAGCAAGCCGCCGCACAACGCGGCATTTGCAACCGACATAAGCGGTTTAGCAAAGTTTATACCGTAAATAAGGAAGGTTACGCAGATTATAAGCGCGATACTTCCCGCCAAGCCGTCGATACCATCGGTAAGGTTAGCGCAGTTAACGATATATACAATCGCAAGCAAAAGAATTACATAATAGAACACGCCAAAATCAACGTCGCCGATAAAAGGAAGATTGATTATCGTATCGTAGCCCAAGAAATAGGCGTTTACGAAAAGGTAGAGCGCAACCGTTACAAACTGAAGCACGAGCTTTTGGGACGCGCTTAGACCTTTATTACGCTTTTTGAAAAGCTTAACGTAATCGTCCACAAATCCGATAAACCCTTGGGAAAGAGCCAAGCCGAAAAGCGAAAGAGCGGAAATCCAATACGTTCCGACCTCGCCTGAGGTGGAAACATCCTTTGGGCTAAGCTTTAGGATTAGGCAGGAGCCGATTATGAACGCAACAACGGTTGCAATTATAAAGAACAAGCCACCAAGGTTTGGTGTACCCTCTTTACATTTATGCCAAGAAGGTCCGATTTCGAGAATCTTTTGACCTAATTTAACCTTACGAAGCAAAGGGATAAATTTTCTGAACAACACAATTCCTATTACCAAGGAAACAACCGCGCTTATTAAAGCGAGGGACAAATATTCGTTCATATTTTAACTCCTTTTATACGATTAAATCAAACAACTTCATACCGTTGCTTGCTTTATAGAGAACAACGTCGCCCTCTTGGATTAAATCCAAAAGAAATTGCTTTAGCTCTTCTCGATTTTCGGTATTATAATGATATTTTTCGTTAACAACCGAGGAATCGTTTATATATTCGGAAAACTTACCGTAGGTAACCAAAACGTCGACGCGGTTTTCGGTATATTCGCCGACGAAGCGATGGAGCTTTTCGGTTTCTTCGCCAAGCTCGAGCATATCGCCCAAAACGGCAACTCGGCGCTTTTTATAGCCACCAAGCACGTTAAGAGAAGCGGACATAGATTCGGGAGAGGCGTTATAGCAATCCGAAATTACGGTATGGCCGTTGGATTCGTAGATATGTTGTCTTCTCGAATCGCTTTGGTAGCCCGAAAGGCGTTCGGCAGCGGTATTTAGGTTAATACCAAGCATATACGCCGTAGCCATTGCAAAAAGCGAATTTATAACGTAATGGCTACCGATAACGTTAAGCGAAACGTTATATTCGTTCCCAAACACAGAGGCGATAAAATCGGTTCCGCTTTCGGTTTGGGTAATATTTTTAGCGTAGCATTGGCAAGAGGTATCGTTTAGAGAAACGTATATAACCCTTTTATCTTTAATTGCTACGTTTCTTAAAAGCGGTTCATCGCCGTTTAGAATTAAGGTAGAGCCGTTGGGAGAAAAGCTTGATATTTTAAGCTTTTCGTCACGAATCGCCTCGCGCGAGCCAAGGTTTTCGATATGAGAATAGCCAACGTTGGTTATAACCGAAATATTTGGCATTGCAACGCTTGCGATACGCTCCATTTCGCCCTTTAAGCTCATACCGAGCTCTACTACCGCGCAATCGACAGACGGTTCGGTATATAGAACGGTTTGGGGCAAGCCGATTTGGCTATTAGCGTTACCCGCAGTTTTATGGACCTTTAATTCGCCCGAAAGAGTATGGGCTATCATATCCTTTGTTGTTGTCTTCCCTACCGAGCCGGTTACACCGACAATAGTTACTTTTGAAAGCTCGGTTTCGCGATAGTGCTTAGCCAACGCTTGAAGCGCGTTTCTTACATCGGAAACGCAGATAGCATCGCCCCGAAAGGATAAATTGTCCTTATTATCGGTTATTACGGCATATCCTTTGGAAAGGAGTTCGGGAACGAAGCTATTACCATCGACACGCTCTCCGCGCAAGGCAAGATATATTTGGTTTTGGGCGGGAACGCGGCTATCGGTAAAGAAGCCGACAATCTCGCGATTTTTGTTGGCAGTTGGCGAAAGCGTTCCGCCAACCACCGACGAAATATATTCAAGCGATAATCTCATTATTCAATATCCTCGTCATACAAGAATTCGATTTCTACCACGGTACCGGGAAGAACGGTTTCTCCCGCGGGGATAGATTGGGTATTTACGGTACAATTATTATAATCGTTATTGAATATACCCTTTATAGAGATATTGAGATTGTTATTTATTAGCGCCTTGATTGCTTGGGAAGGAGTTTTACCAACCAAGCTGGGAACCTTAACGTTCGCTTCGATTTGGGCTCCCTCGGTATAGAGGATAACAACGCCATCGGAAGAAATTACGGTTCCGTTAGAGGGAAGCTGGCTTACAACCTTATCGCCATCACCACGAACAACACACTTAATACCAAGCGAATCCTCGATAGCTGTGCGAGCTTCTTCGACAGTTTTTCCTCTATAATCGGGTACGGTGATAATGTTTTCGGTGCTTGCATTAGGCGAAATACCCATATGAGGAAGAACCTCGGTTAAGATGTTGGAAACAACGGGAGCGGCAACGGCAGAGCCATAGTATTGGCCCATTGTGGGCTCATCTACCAAAACGAGAATTGCTATTTGGGGGTCCTCTGCGGGAGCAAAGGTAACACAAGAGCTTATATAGTCGTCTTCTCTTGCGGTATCTCTCTTTTCCGAGGTACCTGTTTTTGAAACTACGTTATAGCCGTTTACAGAAGCATTTTTAGTAGAGTTTATAAGACTTTTTAGGATTATATCGCAGGTTTCGGAAGAGATAACCTGTCTTGCCTTTTCGTATTCAAAGGTTTTTACTACGTTACCGCTATCGTCAACAAGCGATTTTACGGTATGGGGATATACAAGGTTACCGCCGTTTGCTATCGCGGACATAGCGCGAAGGTGTTGGATAGGAGTAACCTTAAAGGTTTGGCCGAAGGAATAGGTTGCAAGCTCGACCGCTTGGAATTGCGCACCGGTGTTGCCATAGTAAATAGAGGTCGCTTCGCCCAAAAGGTCGCTACCCGTTACCTGACCATAGCCAAATTCCTCGAAATATTTCTTAAACTTTTCTGCACCAACTGCGCTACCGATTTGGATAAACGCGGGGTTACAGGAGTTTACGATGGCTTCGGAGAAGTTTTGTGTACCGTGGCCGTGGGTATCGTGGCAATGGATTGTTACGCCCGCAACGTCCATATGTCCACGGCAAGAGAAGGAAGATGTTTCGGCACTTATTGCGCCTTCCTCAAGCGCGATTGCGCTCGTAACGATTTTAAAGGTAGAACCCGGCTCGTAGGTTTGGGTGGCTATTGTATTATTCCACATCTTATACAAAAGCTCGGATTTATATTGAGATCTTTCGGATTCGGTACCTATAAAGATATCGTATTG
>JAZRTL010000358.1:0-1053 GCA_045652025.1 Eubacteriales bacterium | reverse complement strand
GATATAAACGGCGTTGCCGATATGGATTTAACCGTTGCAATTCGCCCCGAGGGCTTTACGCTCGATGAGGAATGCGTTTTAACCTGCAACCTTTCTCGCGTTGAGGTTATGGGTAGGGATATAAGCGTTGTCGCAACCCATACCGAAAGTCAAAACGAGGTTATCCGCGCAATAATCGATTCCGATAACCTTTCCTTTGTTAACGGAAACACCGTTCGCTTTGGCTTAAAGCCCCATAAGGTGTTTATTTTCAAAAAAGAAACGGGCGAACGTATCGTACCTTAGGAGAACGTCTATGGAAAAAAATAATTTAAAGGGATGGCTCTACCTTTTGCCCGCAATGCTCTTTTTGGGCGTGTTTATGGTCTATCCGCTTATCGACGTTTTAATCTATTCCTTCGAGGAGGGATATAACTTCGCGTCCCAAACCTATTTCGGAACGGGTGCGTATAACTATTCTTACGTGCTTCACGACCCGTATTTCCTTCAAGCACTAAAGAATACCTTTATCCTCGTTCTAATAACCGTTCCGCTCTCGACGGGACTTTCCTTGCTGATTTCGGTGGGGCTTGCATCTATAAAGAAGTTAAGAAATCTGTTCCAAACTATCTATTTCTTGCCCTACGTAACAAATACCCTCGCCGTCGGCTTGGTGTTTATGATATTGTTTAAGCAAACCCCCTATTCCGATGGACTTGCAAACCTCGTCCTCGGCTGGTTCGGCGTAACACCCGTCGATTTTATCGGCGGTCCCTATTGGGCAAAAATGCTCGTTTTGTGCCTCTATACCGTTTGGATAGTAATGCCCTTTAAGATTTTAATTCTAACGAGCGCGCTCGCCTCGGTGGACGAAACCTACTATAACGCCGCTAAGGTCGATGGCACCTCTAAAATTAGAATATTCACAAAAATCACCCTTCCAATGATATCGCCGACCTTGTTTTATCTTATAATCACCGGCTTTATCGGAGCTTTTAAGGCATATTCGGATGCGGTAGCCCTTTTCGGAACCGACCTTAATTCCGCGGGAATGAATACAATCGTCGGCTATAT
>JAZRTL010000357.1:0-1273 GCA_045652025.1 Eubacteriales bacterium | reverse complement strand
GAGTTTACGATGGCTATTTTGCCCCGCTTGACCACCAAGGCGTTCTTAACGACGTTTTGGCGGCAAAGGAGGAATTTAAAAACAAAATAAAGGTGTTCCACGGTATAGAGCTTGGCCAAGCAACTCATATGCCTGTCGAATCCCAAGAATTGCTTTGTAGCTACCCCTACGACGTTGTTCTCGGGTCGATCCACGCCGTCCGCGGAATAACCGATTTCCACGATCTTAACTATGCCGAATTGGGTAGAACTAAATACGTTGCTCTTTGGGATTTGTATCTTAGCGAAATGTTAGATACTATCGAATGGGGCAACTTCGACGTGTTAACCCATATCACCTACCCAAAGCGCTATTTCTTAAGACAAGGCATAACCGATTTTCCCGATATTAAAAATAAGGGAAGGGAATATTTCGAGCCCGCGCTTAAGGCGATAATAAATAAAGGCATTGCGCTTGAATGCAATACCTCGGGACTTCGTCAACCTATCGGCGAATGCCTTCCCAATGCCGACCTGCTCTCCTTCTATTACGAGCTTGGCGGTAGGGACGTTTCGCTCGGTAGCGATGCGCACCATTCGCGTGATGTCGGTGCGAACTTTACCGAAGCGGCTGAAATGCTAAAAAATATTGGCTTTAAATATTGCGTTTATTTCGAAAATCGCAAAAAAAATTATGAACTGTTATAATTAGGAGGTTCAGAATGAAAGAAAGAATTTTAACCTATCTCGAGCAAAATGCTCGTATGCCCCTTGCGGATATCGCAACTATGCTCGGTTGTACCGAAGCAGAGGTAGAAGCTATCGTTAAGGAATGCGAAGCCGATGGGACAATTTTGGGCTATAAGACTATGGTAAACTGGGATAAGACCGAAAAAGCCGGTGTAACCGCGCTTATCGAGCTTAAAACAATTCCCCAACGCGATAAGGGCTTCGATTCCGTTGCCGAGCGTATCTGTAACTTCTCCGAGGTAAAATCGGTTTGTCTTATGTCGGGCGGCTTTGATATCGCTATTATCGTCGAATGTAGCAATATGCGCGAGGTTGCCTTCTTCGTTGCCGAAAAGCTTGCAACTATCGAGGGTGTAACCGCAACCGCAACTCATTTCGAGCTTCAGAAGTATAAAGAAAACGGTGTTATTTACGGCACTGAAATCGTTGATAAAAGAGGAAACAACTGGTGAAATTCGATCCGTCTAAAAGCCTATCGGCTACAATAACCGAAATTAAGCCCTCGGGTATAAGAAAATTCTTCGATATTTTAAACGAACGCAAGG
>JAZRTL010000356.1:0-4689 GCA_045652025.1 Eubacteriales bacterium | reverse complement strand
AGCTTTACGATTTTATTTGGGATATCTTCTGTGATTGGTATATCGAGCTTGTTAAGCCCCGCCTTGCCGAAAAGGGTACCGAAAGCAACCGTTCGGCTCAGGCAACGCTTACCTACGTTCTTTCCAACACCTTAAAGCTTTTACATCCCTTTATGCCCTTTATTACCGAGGAAATTTGGCTCTCGCTCCCCCACAACGGCGAAAGCATTATGGTTTCGGCTTACCCCGAATATAAGGACGAGCTTAACTTCCCCGAATCCGTTCGCAATATCGAATATATGCTCGAGGCAATTCGCGCTATCCGTAACCGCCGCGCAGAGATGAACGTTCCTCCCAAGAGATTGGCAAAGGTTATTATCGCAACTGCCGACAAGGCGTTGTTTGCCGATAAAGAGCCCTACTTTAAGCGTTTGGCTTCTGCGAGCGAGCTTGTGGTTGTTGATTCCTGCAACGACGAGGGCACGGTTAGAATTATTACAAACGCTTGCGAAATATTCCTTCCTCTTGCGGACATTGTAGATACAGATGCCGAAAGAGAACGTCTTACCAAAGAGTTAGAAGCGGCAGAAAACGAAATCAAGCGTGCCGAGGGCAAGCTCTCTAACGCAGAATTTGTTCAAAAAGCGCCCGAAAAGGTTGTTAACGCCGAAAAGGAAAAGCTCGTTAAGTTTAAAGAGCTTGCAGAAAAGCTCCGCGCTTCTATTGCATCGCTTTAATCGCCTACATTAATATAATATAAAAATGCTTCGCCTAAACGGCGGAGCATTTTTTATTATTGCAATCCCTATTCGTGCATAGAGTGAGGCAAGTGAATCCGAATCGTTTTTTGGATAGTTAATTTTCGCTCACGCATCGTTAAAACACTCGTGAATACGATAAGGCCGCTCGTAGTATTTTCTCGCGGCAAGCATTCCCTCTCGGCAAAAGCTCTTTTTGCGCCTTACATTTGCAACTTAACGAATATTACCCTGCTTTTTAAAAAACAAAACTGCACTTCTTGCGAAGTGCAGTTTTTGTGATTTTATTTACTAATAATTACTTATTAGTTGGTACGGCCACCGGTATAACCTCTTAAATCGAAGCCGGCTACCATTACCCATGATACGTTATGACTAAATACGATCTTTACATATTTACCGCGCGCTGCTTCTTTAAGCTTATAAGAAACCTTAGCGCCGGTAAAGAAGGGAGCGTAGTCATGATCGTTCTTGTAATAAACTTCGTTTTCAGCAACGTAGATGAACTTGTTGTATTCACCCTTAACTTCAGTCCAGGTGTTTTTATCGCTCGAAACGTAGAACTTAACGCCGGTAGGTGCACGGTAGCCCCAACCGTCGTATTTTTCTGCGAAATAGCCGACAAACTCAGTAAAGTAAACGGTCGAGTCTATCGTAAAGATAAATTCAGTCTTACTTCCGTTACCGCCTGTGGACCAACCCTTTATGTAGGTGTTGGGGTTTGCTTCACTAAAGTTTTTGTAAACAATCTTAGGATTGGTTATAACTTCCTTAGGTGTATGATCGCCTTCGTCGTAAGCAATGTTAATAAGACTGTTAAGGTTGTCTCCGTTCATATTATTTCCATAAACATACGGAGTAGCGGTGGTCGAGAAGCTACCTACCCACAACGACGTTTCTTCGTTAGTGTATCGAATAGGACGTCTTGTGGTATCGGTACCGTAAACCTCGATTTCGGACAAGCAAAGCTCCCCGCCGCCGTTATACATCTTTAACATAATCTTATCGGCTTTAACGAAGTTTCTGGAGTTAACCGAAAGAAGTGCCTTTGTGAGATCTGCCGCTGCATAGCCGCTGGTGTTAAGCGTGCGCTGATGTTCCCAAGCGCCGTTGCCCATTTTGGTCCAAAGCTCGATCTTGGAAGCGCCTTTTGCGCCGCTGTCGTTCCTGTTGAAGTAACTAACAACAACGTTTTGGACGTTCGATTCCTTTTCGAGATCTACTACCAATTCAAGACAACCGTTCGCTCCCGTCATGGGCTTATAGCTAACCCAAGCGGGACTGTAATACCAAGCTAATCCTGCGGAGTTTTCTACAAAGTTAATACCGTCGGTAAGAGTCTTGCAAGCGCCGTTCGCCCAGGTGTTACCGTTGTTGGTCAAATTCACACCCTTATCGATACGACGATATTGAACTGTACCGTCAGCAGCGGTTTCTGTAACACCGGGATTGATATTAGCCGTATAGGTCTTACCAAAACCGATATTGGTAATCATATATTCATCGTAATTGGGAACGTACGGGAGCGAATCGTTGGTGCCGAGAGTAATCTCGAAGTCCGCTTCGAACGCTCTGTCCCAAGGCCAATAGAGGTTGGTAACCGATACGTTCCAATCGTTACCAAGAACAACCTTGCCGTCCTTAACACCGGTAACAAAGCTGGAGGTGTTAAGACGGTTCACTCTCGTTTCGAGAATATCGAGATAGTTGTTGTATTCAAGAGCATAAATATATTTATACTTATCAACAGTTCTATCTCCGTTTGCGCCGGGGTTAAGATTAAAATCTTCTTGATATACGGTATCCTTAACCCAAGAATGAACAGTTGCCTTTACAAAGCCCTCGTGGCTGCGGTTAATGTACTCTTGGCTGTTGGCACTTCCGTCGGAAGTGAGATTCTTAAGGTAGGAGTAACGCGCAATACCATTGGAAATACCCGTACCGAGCGCATTCGCAACGGTGTTCCATTGGCTGTAATAAAGAAGCTGACCAATTTGGATATATACTTGGTTTTCGTTATAGGTCAACAGCTTTTCGCTAAGAATGCCATCCTCGTTGGAACAGTCGATAACAATGGTAGGAATATTGTTTTCTTGGTTATAGAAAACCTTTTTTGCAAGATTTGTTGCCGCTGTATTGAGCGCCGTTCTCTCTGCCGTGGTGTAGGTACCTGTATCTGTAGCGCTGTCGTTGGTTCTGCCGAGAACAAGAACCTCAACTTCGCCTTCGTTATGAAAATCATAAGTACCGCCAATGCTGGAGATATGAGTCTTTACGTTAGAATGAAGATTGCCGGTATCATAATCGTCCGCGGGTAAGTACTGACATCCCTCGGAGCCAAAGTATTGGATACTGGTGGAAACCTTGCCGTAAAGCGAGGTAACGATTTCCGCAAGACCCATCATACCAAGCTCATCCGCGCCGGAGAAGAGGTGGCAATTTTCGGAACCGTAAATAAGCTTATCGGTAATGAATCTACCCTCGTTGGTTTGGATAGTAACCTTGGGGTTAGAGTCGTCAAAGCCCATATAAAGCTTTTCCGCGGTGTTCTTAACGTGGGGATAAAGCGCTTCTGCAAGCTTAAGCTTACGTTCACGCGATGCAATATATTCCTTAAATTCGGCAGTGGTGATGGTATAACCGCTAAACGTGGTGTTTTTATCACCAACGGTAGCAATCGCTTTACCTTCGCCGTCGTAGTTATAGTTCTTAAGGATATTGCTAATGGTAAGCTGGTTACCCGTGAACTGCACGCGTTCCTTCATACCGTAATTACGCAACGCGTTGTAATCGTTCATATTGTAACCGTAATATTGGTTGGTGGAAGCAAGGCGCATTACTGTATCGAACAATACAACGTGGGTATCTTCCTTTGCGCAAAGCTCGATAATCCAGTTAATAATTTCTTGTTCCTTTGCAGAAAGCGTGTAGCCGCCCTTCTGCCAATTATAGCTGGAGGAGAGAGGAGTTGCAATAGTATCGCCCGTATCGCCAAAAGGAGCGCGCGAGCCAACCAAACCGCCCGAAAGGAGCTGGTCGAGCGAGATAATAAAGTATCTTACGCCGTTATTGTATTCGCCCTTAAGCCATGCAAAGAGCTCTTCGGGGTTACCTTGGTCGGAAATGTTTTCTGCATACGGGTCGATAGAGGTGGTGAAGTAGCTTTCGTTGGGAATGCGTAAATCAATACCCGTCGCCTCTGCCATATAAAGCAATCTCTGGTGGTTAATAGGTCTGTCATCAAGCGGGATATAAGCCACGTCGCGACCGTTTTCGTCGATCTTGATCTCTTCTTCAACTCTGGTGTTGGGAAGGTTGGTGTCCTGCTTGAGCGCATCACTCGCGTACTTAATAACGTTATAGTTACGCGTTACGTGATGAGAATAGAAGGTGGGACGGTAGGTATATACGTTGGGTATATCCTGAGGGTTGGTAATGCCGTTATCGGTAAGGGGCTTACCAACGAACTTACCTTCCTTATTAGTATAGAAGTTATATGCGGGGTCGAAGACCTTGTTAGCCATACCGTAATAGATCTGGTCTTCGGGATAATATTCAACATATCCGCGGTAGGTGAAGTTTAGACCCTCGTCATAGGTAGCGTAACAAATCTTTATACCGTAGAAGATATAGTTTTCGTAGTCCGCCATATTCGTGCCTTCTACTTGGTCGATAATCATATCCGAATCCAAGCGGAAGGTAATATAGTCGTCTACGTCTTCGGTATGGAAATTAAGTTCTCCCGTAGTTTCATCAGTTGTAAGCCAATCGCCGTATGCCAAGAGCATACCGATTTCCTTAACGTCAAACGGGTTAGCATTTCTGTATGCGTCGTTACCGCTTGCCGGCAACGAAAGGTTCTTGGAATTATAAAGAATACCAAACCTTAAGCCGAAATATTCATATCCGGCACCGCCGTCATCATATTCGTAATTGTCCATATACTGAACGC
>JAZRTL010000355.1:0-6292 GCA_045652025.1 Eubacteriales bacterium | reverse complement strand
AATAAAGCCACCGATATTATTATCGAGAGCGTAATTAATTTCCTCTTCGGTTTTATTATTTCCGTGGAAATAAATCTTTTCGGAAGGAAAACCAACGCTTAGCGCGGTATAAAGCTCGCCGCCCGAAACAACGTCTATACCAAGGTTTTCTTCGCCTACAACCCTATATACTTCCTTGCAGCAAAGGGCCTTACTTGCATACAAGGGCAAGCTTTCTTTACCAAAATATTTTTCTACAGCCGCTTTATATTCACGGCAGTTTTCGCGGATTTTGTTGGTATCGGTTAAATAAAGAGGAGTACCGTATTTCTTTGCCATTTCTACCGTATCAACGCCCGAAAAAGCAAGGTGGCCGTTTTCTAAAACAGAAATATTGTTATGAAGCATATTAACCCCCAATAGACATTTCGATAATTTTTTGCCAAAGCGTTTCTCTGCCTATTCCTTTTAGCGAAGAATAGAGAACAACCTCGGTATTGCTACGCAAAACACCGCTTGAGAGAAGCTTTGCGCAAGCTTCGTTAAGTTGAGTTTTATTAAGCTTATCGCATTTAGTAGCTACAACTATATACGGAACGTTAAAATGGTCGAGATAGCTAAGCATCATTTTATCGTCCTCGGTAATACCAACGCGAATATCGATAAGCTGAAGAACGTAGGTAAGCGCTTCGTTTTCGACAAAGTAATGCTCTGTTAAAGACGACCACTTGGATATATCGCTCTTTGCTCTTCTTGCGAAGCCGTAACCCGGAAGGTCAACAAGATAAAGCTTATCATCGACGTTATAGTAGTTAACGGTAATCGTTTTACCCGGCTCGGATGAAACTCTTGCAAGCTTTTTTCTACCGAGTAAAGAATTCATCAAGGAGCTTTTGCCTACGTTAGAGCGTCCGACAAAAGCAACCTGAGGAATACCTTCCTTTATAAGCTGTTTTGTAAGTCCTGCGGTGATTTTAAGGTCCGCTTTATGCAGATTAAGACCGCCAAATGACATTTCCATAATTAATTTAATGCTTTAGAAAATACTTCGGAAATATATCTAACCGGAACAAATTCTATTGCATCTCTAACCTCCAAATCGAACGTATTAATATCCGACTCGTTATCGGCAGGGATAATAACCGTTTTTGCGCCGCATTTAAACGCCGCCATAGATTTTTCCTTAAGTCCGCCGATAGCAAGAACTCTACCGGACAAGGTGATTTCGCCTGTCATACAAACATCACGTTTAACAGTTCTGCCTGTAAGCTCGCTTAAAATTGCGGTAGCGATAGTAATACCCGCCGAAGGACCGTCCTTTGGAATTGCTCCTTCGGGAACGTGGATATGAATATCCTTATTCATAACAAACTCAGGGTCAACACCAAGCTCTTCCGCATGCTTACGAATATAGCTAACAGCCGCGCGAGCACTTTCCTTCATAACGTCGCCGAGATGACCAGTTAACTCGAGCTTACCGCTACCCTTCATCGCAGAGCATTCGATTCTTAAAACGTCGCCGCCAAGATAGGTCCAAGCAAGGCCGTTTACAACACCGATTTCATCAATTTCGTAAATTTTATCGGGACGGAACTTAGCGGGACCGAGCATCGAACGTAAGGTTTCGATATTAACGGTAACCCTTTTCGCGCCTTCCACGATACGTTTTGCGCTCTTTCTGCAAATAGAAGCAATTTCGCGCTCGAGATTTCTAACACCGTTTTCGCGGGTGTAGGAAGTAATTAATTCGACCACAGCTTCATCCATAATCTTGCATTGTGATGCCTTTAAGCCATGCTCCTTGAGCTTTTTAGGAATTAAATGATTCTTTGCAATAGCAAGCTTCTCTTTATCGCTATAGCTATCCATTTGGATAACCTCAAGTCTATCGAGCAAAGGCGCAGGAATAGTTTCGGTAGTGTTTGCAGTAGCAATAAACAAGCATTCGGAAAGGTCAACGGGGATTTCGATAAAATTATCTCTAAAGCTATTATTTTGCTCGATATCAAGAACCTCGAGCATTGCGCTGGTAGGGTCCCCATGAGCATCCTTTGTTAATTTATCGAGTTCATCGAATAGGATAACTGGGTTAGAAGTACCCGCAAGCTTTAAAGCGTTGATTATTCTACCAGGCATTGAGCCGATATAGGTTCTTCTATGACCGCGGATTTCCGCTTCATCGCGAATACCGCCCAAGGAAATACGAGCGTATTCCCTATTAGTTGCCTTTGCAATCGATTTTGCGATAGAGGTCTTACCAACGCCGGGAGGACCTACAAGGCACAAAATTTGGCCCTTAAGGTCGGTCTTTAATTGCTTTACTGCCAAAAATTCCAAAATTCTCTCTTTTACCTTATCGATACCATCGTGGTCTTTATCGAGAATCTTTTTGGCATGGTTAATATCTACCCTATCCTTGCTCTTTTTATCCCAAGGGAGCTCAAGGCAGGTTTCGATATAATTTCTTATAACAGTTGCTTCGGGAGTGCCGAAGGGCATTTTTGCAAGCTTTGCATTTTCCGCAAGCAATTTTTCGGCAATATGCTCGGGCAGGTTGGCGTTAGTGATTTTTGAAGAGTATTCATCACCGTCATCGCCCTCCTCGTTGCCGTTATAATCATCGCCAAGCTCGCTCTTTATAACGCGCAACTGCTCGCGAAGGTACATATCGCGTTGTTGCTTTTGAAGGTTATGGCGAACCTTTTGTTGAATGCCGTTTTCAATATTGAAAATCTCTATATCCTTACGGAAAATCTCGATAAGCGAATTAATACGCTTAACAACATCATATTCCTCGAGCAATACCTTACGTTCGTCGAAATTAACGACAAAGCTATTTGCCAAGAAATCTGCAAGCTGAGATGCATCTGCAATACTGTTTGCCTCTTCGATAACTTCCTCACTCGGCTTTGAAATATAGTTCAAATATTCGGAAAATACCTTATATAATTCCTTAACCGCAATACGTTCCTTTGCAAATGAAGGAAGCTTTTTCGCTCTTCTATCCGAAACGGCACATTTAATAACATCGGGTAAAATATCCGTTTCGACACGGTCGGCACGTTTAATGCCCTCAACAACAATCTGAAGACCGCCATTATCGATTTCCGCTGTATGAAGCACTCTTGCAATTACACCTGTTTTTATAAGGTGGTTTTCTTGGGGGTCAACCACAGAAATATCGTCCTGAGGGACAAGAAAGAGCGGTTCATCGTTTATTTGTGCGTATCTTAACGCATTTATAGATTTGGTTCTTCCTATTTCAAAGCTAAACGTCGAGCCGGGAAAAACAACAATACCGCGCAGGGCGATTGTATTTAAAACAGTAGTTTCGGTTTCTTGTGTATTTATCATTTGTTCTCCATTATTTACCAAGCGAAGCGGCGCCGATAATACCGGCATCGTTACCGAGCTCGGCAATTTTTAATATCGTTTGCTTATCGCTATATCTAGAATATTGTTCGCGCGCAATAATCTCGCGCAAGGGCGCAAGAAGTGTTTCGCCCTCTTTGCAAATTCCGCCACCGATGCTTAAAACCTCGGGCTGAAAGATATTTATAAAATTAACTATACCGCAACCAAGATATTCAATATATTCCTTAACAACGGAAATACCGCATTCATCGCCCGCACGTTGTGCATCAAAAGCGGTTTTGCCGTTAACGTTATCGAGATTGCCTTCGCAAATATCCCACATAACGCTATTTTTATTTTCTTGCATTCTTTGCTTTGTAAGCTTAATCAAGCCGGTTGCGGAAGCATAGCATTCCATACAACCCTTTCTGCCGCAAGAGCAATCCTCGCCATCCTTAACGATAACCATATGTCCAAGCTCTGCGCCAGAAAAATTAAAGCCAGAATATACCTTACCGTCGATAATAATACCACCGCCAACGCCTGTACCGATAGTTATAAACAAAGAGTTGTTATAGCCCTTTGCGGCACCGTAGGTCGCTTCGCCCTTTGCGGCGGCGTTTGCATCGTTTTCGACGTAAATCTTCTTTATACCAGTTCTTTCGGAAAGCTTTTCGGCGATAGGATAGTTAAGAAAAGGAAGAGTCGAAGCATAGATAATAGTTCCCTTTTCGCAATCCGCACTACCGGGAGAAGCAACACCCGCATATTCGATATCGCTAACGCTTAAGCCCGCATCCTTAATAACCTTAAGGCAAAGGTTTGCCATATCGTTTATAATTCTGTCGCCGTCCTCATCGCGAACGGTAACACAAGTATCCTTTACAAGAATTTTACCGGAATCATCACAAACGCCGGCCTTTATAGACATACCGCCTAAATCAATACCAAGATAATACATATTTAACTCCTATTCAATCGTTTTCGCCCGAATTGTTCTTTGCGTTTTCTATCAAGCGCTTCTCGAACTCCTCGGCAGTATTATAGCCCATCTTCTTTTGTCTATGGTTCATTGCGGCTATTTCTATAATTACCGCAAGGTTACGACCGGGCTTTACGGGAACGGTTATCGAGGGGATATCGATACCCAAAATATTTGTATGCTCGGTATCAAGGCCAAATCGATCGTACATTTTGCCTTGTACCCAGTTTTCGAAGTTTATAATTAAATCGATTTTTTCGGATTCTTTAACCGAACCCATACCGAATATTCTTCTTACGTCGATAATACCGATACCGCGAAGCTCGACGTAATGGCGCGTAAGCGACGGTGCGCTACCAACCAAGGTGATAGAAGAAACCTTTTTTATCTCAACAACGTCATCGGCAATAAGACGGTGGCCTCTTTTAACAAGCTCGATAGCAGTTTCGCTCTTACCAACGCCGCTATCGCCAAGGATAAGAATACCTTCGCCATATACCTCGACCAAAACGCCGTGGTGTGTAATTCTTTCCGCCAAAGAAACGTTAAGACCCGAGGTAACAGCCGCAACGAGAGTTGACGTGTTCGATTTGGTTGTAAACAAGGGTGTATTGCTATATTTTGCTTCGTCATATAGCTCGTCGAAAATAGAAAGCGAATTTGTAACAATAACCGCCTTTACGTTATAGGAGAAGAACCTTTTAAGCGCTTCTCTGCGCTTTTCCGAGCCAAGCGAATCGAGATAGCTATGCTCCATATTGCCGATAATTTGGATACGCTCGTTTTCGAAATCGGTAAAAAAGCCCGCAAGCGGCAAGCCGGGACGGCTTAAGTCGGAACGGTAAACCAAAATTTCCTCGTAGCATTCGGGAACGAAAACAGGGGTTAAAGAATATTTTTTTGCAATCTCAGAAAGCTTTATGCTATATACCTTACTTTTCATCTGCTTCAACCTCGCAATTAGTTTTTGTTAATTCCTTAAAACGCTTTTTTGTAACCAAATATTCGTTAAAATTAATAGCAAAGCAAACTGTTAAAGTAACTAAAATCGGTATTAAAACCGCAAGGGCGATAGAAGCATCGCTTTCGCCAAAAATATTAACGAACAACTTTATATAGGTGTTATTTAAAAAATTAATAATGCCGTTAAGCCATATTTTAAGAGTATCGAGCAAAGAAACGCCCTTTATTTCGAGCGTGCGAATTAAACCGTTACCGCTATGGCCCGCGGCTTTAATAAAGCCACCGACAAACGCTTGGTATCCGCAAACGATTGCGCTAAATACCGAAAAGAAGAACAGATACAACGAACGCCAAAAGTAAACGTCGGCATTCTTTTTATATACCTCGGGAGTATCCTCGATAGGTTTTATAGAATAAAAATAGGTCCAATCCCCGCCCGTTAGGAACGGAAAAACTCCATTTTTTTCAAGCTCTGAAAAGTATTGCTCCGCGTCTTCGCTGTTTGTAGAAAAGCCGAGATGCTGTATGGAATAGTAATACTTATTAGAATTTGAATGCTCGAAATAATATTTTGAATCGGCGATTTTTTTAAGCTTATAGCCACGATTACCCATATCGTTAAGCCAGCTACATTCTTTATTTTTAGAGATAAAAATCTTAAAGAAAGAAGTTTCCATTACAACACCCCCTTTTTAACACTTTATTATACTCTATTTTATATATATTGTCAATTAAAACCCATAAATTTCATACAGATTATAATAGTATATTAAGCTTAAATTTAAGCAAAAACTATTGAAAAAGTAAATGTATTATGATATACTAACCAAGATGAGATATGAAATATGGTCATACTAACCGGGGAGTTAGCGGTGCCTTGTACCCACAATCCGCTATAGTGGGGGCGAACGCCCATCAAGGTCCCTATTTGTGTCGCTGCGTCAAAGACGCCTTGTTGAGAGGCGGGTCCTTGCGCAATTCGTACCTGTGAATTATGTCAGGTGGGGAACCAAG
>JAZRTL010000354.1:0-2879 GCA_045652025.1 Eubacteriales bacterium | reverse complement strand
TCCTTCATGACGAAGTCAAACTCCAGACGGCCATCAGCAGCAGCGGTGTAGCTGTACTTGGTGCCGGAAGTCAATTCGTTGGTGCCAACCACCAGGGAATCGGCGGAAGGCTGCTCAGGATCGGGAGTGGGCTCGGGATCGGGAGTAGCATTTTGAGCAGGTTCACCCGCGCCGACTAAAAATTCAGAACAGAAGACGAAGGAGCCGTCTTTGTTCAACAAGGACAATTTAACGTACCTTGCCGAAATTGCTTTTGAGGAAACAAAATACGCATAAGAGGTACTAGTTTGAGCATGTAAATCCGGGCTGTTTATAAGCGTAAAATTATTTCCATCAACAGATGTATAAAATTGAATATCGGTAGGTGCACCAATGCCGTGAACAAGATAATTATGGAAATGAGCAACGAAGTGAGTAAGATCATTACGAACCTTACCTAAATCGATAGTAACGCTCATACGTCCGTCTTCATCTAAAATGGATTGATGGAATGCGTGCCACTCTGTACCGTCATCATTTGCACCCAACACCCCGTCGGTTAATTCCTTGCCGTTTACGTCTTGATAAGCCATACCGTTGCCGTCTGTATATGACTCGCATCCCGTATATTTTTTGCCAAGCGATACCCATTCAACGTTATCGGGAAGCTCGCTTTCTTCGGCATCTTTATAAACCAAATCGCTTTGCTGTAAAGTGCCTTTTGCATATTTATAGGTAAGATCATATACAGAACGATAAAGCTTCTTTGTTGAATAGCATGCATTAAAATAAACAGCGGGCTTAGCATCTTGATAATACATATTAATAGAATTCATTGCACCGCTTTTTAATCCACCCTCGAGGTAATTAATATAACGGTTATAATATTCAACGTTTGCCGCACGTCCGTCTATTTCCATTTCAACGCCCATACCATAGCGCTTTGCCTGAGACGCATTACTGGAAACACGGCTTGTATTGAATTCGCTTTCCCAATAAGCGTTAGGTTGCATACAAGCCACGTCAAAGCCATACGATTTCCATTTTGAATATCCCGATGCTTGATAATACGGAATCCAAATGAACTTTAAACCTTTTTGGTGAAGATAATCAGCGGCATAAAGCATCATAGACTTATCGTAATTAGAATAAATTTGCTCTTCCAACCAATAAAATCCGACCAAATCAAGATTTTTATAGTCTGCCGCTTCGTAACGCTTTATTTGTTCATCTATAATCCACTTAATTGCATATTCACGGTCTGACTGCTTGGAAAAATCAAGAGAACGTCCGCCAAGAGTACCAAAGTTAGTTTGATTATATGCGGGATATAGAATAGAAAAGAATACGCCCGCTTTTTTGGTAGTGTTATTTAACGCCGCCTTTGTTTGACCAAAAGCAGTATCAAGTGCGGTAACGTTAGTATTTCCATAAAACGTGTCGTCAACGTAAGCAACCCAATCGGATGCAACCGAAGGTTTATCACTGGGTCCACCATGCATATTCGCGCCCGAAGGCCCCTGGGTTACGCAAGGCAAAAAAAGATAACTATCAAAGAAAAAGTCCTTAATGTTACCGTTTGTATCGAGATAAGCTGTATAAGGCAACAAATCCGAAGCCTTGTGTCTTCCATAATCGGCAGCGTAAGTGCGGAACGTATAGGTAAGACAAAGGTTATGATATCCGCCGAGAGCGTTCTGGGAAGGCATTGCGGCAGAAGCCGAAAGCGAAAACACAGAAAGCGTTGACACCAACATAACGGTTGCAAGCAACAGCGAAGCTATTCTTTTCATAAACACCTCTGATTTTTAAACTTTATATAGAATACGAATATAACCTTTTATTTTCGGGGTTAAAACAATAATTTTTCTGCATAACCGACCGTTATACCCAAACAAGCCGAAATTAATATCAAATAAATTGGGTTTACCTTTTTTAGCGCCAAATAGACGATAAGCGCGAAAATAAGGAAGGATGCAAAAAAGGAAAGGTTAAAGGTTACATCGGCAAAGCCGTTCGGGAAAAACACGCCGATTGCAAGCGAGATAATCGTAGCGGCAATCAAGCCGACAACAACGGGACGGATGCCCTTTAAGCAACCCTTAACAACAAAGCTGTTGCAATACTTTGTATAGAATTTTGAAACGATTAAAATAACGATAAACGAAGGAAGAACAACGCCGAGCGTTGCACAAATCGCGCCCAATATACCGCAGGTTTCGCTACCGATAAAGGTAGCCATATTAATTGCAACGGGGCCGGGGGTCGATTCCGCAATCGCGATAAAATCGAGCATTTCCTCCTCGCTCATCCAGCCGTTAATTAACACCTCTTGTTGCATAAACGGAAGCATTGCATAGCCACCGCCGAAGGTTAACGCGCCGATTTTAAAGAAGGTAAAAAACAATTTTAAAATCAAAGGAAGGTTCATTTTTTAGCCCCCTTTGCAGAAATAATTGCGCAAAACAGACCGATTAACGCACCGCTTATGATTATAGTTAAAACGTTAACGGCTAAAAACAAGCGCAAGGCAAACGCTGCAACAACCAAAATTAAAGAAAACAGGTTGCGCGGGCATTGCTTAGCCATTCCCCAAAGCGCCTTTACAATTAAGGCAATAACGCCAACGCGGATACCGCCAAAGGCAAAGCGAACCACCTCGATATCCATAAACAACCCCAAAACCTTGGAAAGAAGGGCGATTATTGTAAACGAGGGGACCACAACGCCAAGTGTTGAGGCAAAAGCGCCCCAAAAGCCGCCAACGCGGTTTCCGACAAAGGTCGCAGCGTTAATTGCGATAGGTCCTGGGGTCGATTCGGCAATGGCAACGATATCGAGCATAACCGATTCATCGACCCATTTATGCTTTTCGGACACCTCACGTTGAATAAGCGGCA
>JAZRTL010000353.1:0-3267 GCA_045652025.1 Eubacteriales bacterium | reverse complement strand
TAATCGTTTCCAAAATGTTTTTTGCAACGCTATGGCAGGAAGAGGGTCCAAAATATATATCGTTACCCGACGTTCTTTTATATACAATAGAAAATTCGGGATAATCGGAATTTGTTAATTTAATATAGGGGTATCCGCCGCCGTCCTTTAATTTTATATTATAGCGCGGCTGGAATTGCTTTATAAATTGGTTTTCTTGAACAAGCGCCTCGATTTCGGTAAGGGTGAAATACACCTCAAAATCGAAGACCGCCTCGACCATACGCTTTGTTTTACCGTGGTGGTCGGAGGAAGGAGCGAAATAGCTCGAAACGCGGTTTTTAAGCGCCTTCGACTTGCCGACGTATATAATTCTTCCCGATTTGTTGCGCATTATATACACACCCGGAGTTGCGGGAAGCAAGCGGGCTTTTTCGTAAAGTTCCTCGCGTGTCATTTATCGCTCCTACAAAAAATGTCCTGAACCGTAAGCTCAAGACATTTTGCTATATTTTTCGTAAAGTTCGCGTACTAATTTTTCGTCGAAATTGCTAAGGATAACCGAAACAAGAACGTCAACCGCTACTTCCTCGTTTTCGCCATCGGCAAGGATGGTAACAAGGTCGCCTTTGGAAATACCGAGCGAAAGAACGCACATAGAGCTCTTTGCGTTAAGACGTTTATCAGCAGTTTCGATCCAGATAGAACAATTTCTGAAGCAGGTTGCTATTTGAACAAAATATGATGCCGGCTTTGCATGAAGACCGACTTCGTTAATAATTTCGATGTTTCTTGTAGTCATACAAACACCCCCATACACTAGTATTATACCAAACGCTTATGTCCAAATCAATAGAATTTAGATAGATAAATCACCGAAAATAGATAGGTCAAGCTATATATTTTTGTCGAAAATATATATCAACCCATTATTTCGTAGGATTGCACCTTACAATGCAAATATCCATCGCCATACAATATAGTGCAATTTGTTCCTATTTCCAACAAATCGCCGCTTTCGGTATAGCATCTGCCAAGCTTGGTATATCCGTTAAGTATTACCGTCGCATCCAAAAGGTTTTCTTGGTTCGTTTGGGAAACAACGGCACGGGTTTGGGTGTTTATATCGAACGTTATATTGTTACCGATATCGAAAATGCTTTCGGCATATACCCTTGCATTTTCATCGTTAACCGCGGTAACGTTAACCGTTATAATTACCGATTCGGGCTTACTTAGCGCCGCGTTTATATCCGAACGGAAGACGAGCGCAACCACAGAGCAAACAACGGCAATAAAAATCACAACGTCGAGCACGTTAAGCTTAAATTTACGTTTTTCCATAGCTCATTCCCCCATTTTATCGTAATAATAAACCTTATATACCGCACCGCCGAGCCCGAAAACGAACCAAACGATAACGGTCGAGCGCAAATCTTCAAGTAGATTAAAGCAGGTTATGTCGACAAGAAGCATTGCCGTTCCTGCGGCAACGGTTCCGCACATAAGAGTATTTTTTAGCGATTTGGTTATTACCGTTGCGGCGCAGACGCGTTGCAAAATAAGCAAGGCAGCAACACCAAGCAACAAAACCGAAATTATACCGCCTACCGCCGAAAATCCCGCCCAGAAGGAATTTGCCGTTTGGGTTAGGGACAAGGCAGGGTCGAAATATTTATTAGCCAAGGGCAAAATTGCCTTTGAATTGACCACGTTAAGCAACACCGCAAAAATCGGCGGGAGCGTTACTGCGGCGGACAAAAGCGAGCCGACGGGCGCTTTATAGGCGTTTGCAATAAAAACGAACAATGCCGCCGCCAAAAGCGCATAGAACACAACGCTATCCGAAGCAACAGCGCAGCACAGCGCAAGAAGTATAAACAAAACATCCTTTCGCTCTGTACCGTAGGAAGAGAACGAGGAAAGCGCAAAGGGCATTACAACCGCAACAAGCGGTGCCAAAATATCAACGCTCGGCGCGTTTGCCGAAACGAGCGAAAGAAGCGAGCTTATTGAGGAAATAGGTACAAGCGGCGCAAACGCTTTTATAAGATAGACCGCCATACCAACGAAAACACCCGTACACAAGGCGTTGAAGGTTTGTTTAACAAGTGCTTCGGTGGAAATTAAATTCTTTACGGCGAAATACAACGCCATAAAGGTAAGAAGATAAAATTCCCCGTCTGAAACGTCGCCCGAGGCGAAGCAATAGCCCAAGCTTGCAAAAAACAACAAAAGCATTACCGCATCCGCAGTTCCAAAGCGGAAGTTGCTTTTTGAGCGCAAGCAATGGAGCAAATAAGAAATTATTGACACAAGCGCAAAAAGCGCGACCCATTCCACAGGCAAAAGCAAAAATCCGGAAACCGTGAACAAAATGCCGAATTCGGGTATGTTTATTATTGCCGCAACGACGGCGATAATTCCAAACATAAACAACATTTTAAGCGGCGAAACGAACATAGTAAGCACGCCGAAAAGCGAGCCGAGCAAAAAGCTAACGCCGAAATTACTTCGCCTTGCTTTTTTCGGCACAGAATCGAGCGCGGTTCTGTTAACGCCAAGCACGCCCGAAAGCAACGAGCCGATAATTTTACCGTTGCCGAGCGAAAGAAGGATGCTTTTATCGCCGAACATCGAAACGATTAAGCCGAGAATTGCGGTAATTGCCGAAACGATAAGCTCATCGGGATTTGCACTATACCCCGCGATATTACCGTAGCGTTTAAAAAGAAATATTGCCGCCGAATAGATGCCGAAAATTAACATAAACACACCGAGCGAGCGCATTGAGGAATGCAGCACGGCGGTTTGTAAATCGCGGACACGCTTTATAATTGGGTTACGGTCGAAAAATCCCGCAACCGCGTTTTTTACGGGTTTAATAAGATTCTTGCGCAGTTCGGTTCTTTTAAAGAGCGGGCCGGTTATTTTTTCGCGTGCGAAGCTATCGACAAGCTCGACCGAGCGAAGCAACGGCGAAGCCAATCCGTTTTGAAAAAACCGAACCGCGCGAGATGAAACAAAAGCGGTGCTCGACAAAATAAGACTTTCTTTAACAAGTCCCTTTGCCGCGCTGCGCTTATTGTTTTTTCTCCTCGCTTTGTTCATTCTTATTCTCCGTTAATAAATCAGGACGTTTTGCTTTTGTGCGCAAAATGCTTTGTTCTTCCTTCCATTTGCGCTGCTTGGCATGGTCGCCGTTAATTAGCACCTCGGGAACCTCTAACCCCTCGAAAACGCGGGGGCGAGTATATTGCGGATGCTCGAGCAAGCCGTTTTGAAGAC
>JAZRTL010000352.1:0-3226 GCA_045652025.1 Eubacteriales bacterium | reverse complement strand
CGGGCTCCGAGGGGCAAGAAATCGCAATTGATTTCCACGCCGCAAAGCAAATTTGGGATGCTACCAAAGCAAGCGATCTTGATATCACTTTACCCGTTACCGAGGATGATACCGATGCACAAGCACTTATTACAAAGTGGTTTGCACAAGTAGTAACTCCCGATAATATTGCAACTTTGTTTGCAGCACAATAAGAGGTTTGGAGGGTTAGAATATGGCACAATTAAACATTTATGCGGATTGCACGAGTGATAAGCCGAGCAAGGTTTACGAGTGTAAAAGACTTTTAACGGGCTTTGCATTAAAGATTAATGCGGTTGCCGATGAAATGAAAAAGAAAAAGCAACAAATCGAGCAATACGAGCTTTTGCTTAATTTCATAAAAGAGCTTTTCCCCGAAATGACCGAGGAGGAGGCACTTTGCATCGACACCCGCGAGCTTATGCCTTTCTTTAATGAGCTTATGGCAATGCCTCGTGGCGCAATGGTTAAAGCTCAAAAAAACTAATTGAGGCGGGGGTTGAGCCCTCCTCCGCCGAGCAGGGCAAAGAGCCGAGCGACACGCAAACGATTTACATAATTATTGAGAGCGTGGCGGATCGGTTTAAATTATCCCCGTTTGATATATTGCAAAAGCCCTTTGAGGAGGTTGTTGCAATTTGGCAAGGCGCGGTTATATCATCCCGAGCCTCAAAGCCGCAAACGGGCGGCGTAATGGGCACAAAAAAAGAGGAAAAAGTGGAGCGCGTTTATTCTTGGAACGCAAATTGGCATTAAAGGGAGGTATTATCAATGTCGGAAATTAGAAACAATGTAACAACCGTTTTTTCGGCGGATATATCAAACTTTACACAATCCACTCAACAATTAAATCGTTATATATCCACCGTAAATGCGGAATTTCAAGAGGCAACCGCGGGTATGGGCAAATGGAGCGATACCACGGACGGGCTCCAAGCTAAAATTAAGCAATTAAATGGCACTCTTGATGCTCAAAAACGCAAACTTGCCGACACCGAGCGAGCTTATAACGAAATGCGAGCCGAGGGCAAGGAAAATACCGCCGAGGCGCAAAAGCTTTACATAAAGCTCAAAGAGCAACAAGCGCAAGTTAAGAAAACCGAGGCGAGCATTGCCGATTACACCGACCAACTCGACAACTTAGGCAAGGAAAGCAAAGAGGCGGGCGAGGGCGTTTCAAATCTTGGCGGCGTGCTTAAAGGTATTGGCGGCGTTGTTGCAGGAGCAGGCGCGGCGGTTGGTGGGCTCGTAACGGGCTTTTTGGCACTTGCGGAAAGTACAAGAGAGCACCGCGAGGATTTATCCCGTTTAAGTGCAGCTTTTGAGGGCGCGGGGCAATCCGCGGCAACCGCCGAGGAAACTTACAAAACACTTTACCGAGCAATCGGTGAAAATGATACCACGGTTGAGGCAGCTCAACAAATCGCCTTGCTTGCTAATAGCGAGGAGGAGGCGGCAAAATGGGCGAGCCTTGCCACGGGAGTTGTTGGTACTTTCGGCGATGCATTAAAACCCGAAACTTTCTTTGAGGCAGCCAACGAAACAATTAAGCTTGGCGAGGCAACGGGCGCATTTACGCAAATGTTAGAGGGCACGGGCGTAAATGTTGAGCAATTTAATAAAGATTTAGCAGCTTGCACAACCGAGGCGGAAAAGCAAGCCCTTATGCTCAAAGTGTCCGAGGGAGCCCTCGGTGCAGCGGGCGCGGCTTACGAGGAAACCGCGGGCAGCATCCTCGATGCGAGAGATGCCGAGGCGGAGCTTAACCAAGCCCTTAACGATTTGGGCGCAATCGCCGAGCCAATAATGACAACTTTAAAATTATTGGCAGCGGATTTGTTGCAAGATATCGAGCCTTTTGTTGAATTGATCGGCGAGGGCTTAACGGGTGCTTTGGCGGGCACCGAGGGCGCGGCGGATACCTTTGCGGAGGGCATCGGTGGCATATTTGATGCGCTTATAAATCGCATTACCGAAATGCTGCCAATGGTTTTAAATATTATATTGGAGCTTATGCCCTCTTTGGCGGATACGCTTTTATCCGCATTGCCGCAATTGCTTGGAGTAATCACCGAGCTTGTGGTGCAAATCTTAAATTTGGCGGCAACTTTATTGCCTCAAATCGTGGCAAAAATCGTGGAGCTAATCCCGATGCTTATAACACAATTATTGGCAGCGGTACCGCAATTGTTAGAGGCGGCAACCACGCTCTTGCTCGCAATCGTGCAAGCTTTGCCCACAATTATTGCAAATTTAGTAGCGGAATTGCCAAATTTGATAAATACAATTTTATCGGCGGTTTTAACGGCTTTCCCGTTGCTCTTATCGGCTGCAATTGAGCTCTTTAATGCTTTGATTGATGCCTTACCCGTAATAATTGCGGCTTTAACTCAAAATTTACCGAGGATTATAACCACAATCGTAAATGCGGTGGTGCAAGCGGTACCTTTATTGCTTGACGGGGCAATACAATTGTTTAATGCAATCGTTGATGCAATCCCCGAAATAATCCCCGTAATGATAGCGGCAATGCCGAAAATTACAACCACAATTATTGATACCTTGCTCGAAAGCGTGCCCGATTTAATCGATGCAGGCGCGGAGCTTATCGGTGGCGTGGTTGACGGTATGCTCGATCCCGATAATTGGTTAAGCGGCATCAAAGCGGTTGGTAAGGGCATTGTAAATGCTTTTGAGGACTTTTTCGATATAAACTCCCCCTCAAAAGTTATGGCGGATAAAATCGGCAAATTTGCAGGCTTGGGCATAGGGCAAGGCTTAATTGATAGTGAAACCGAGCTCAAACGCGATATAAACCATTTTTCGGGCTTTGTTACCGATCAATTGGGCGGAGGTATTGCCGCGGGATTGGGCGCAAGTGGTGCGGGCAACCATACCACCACCAACAATAAAACGGTTAATGTTTACCAAACCTTTGAGGCTCAAAAGCCCACAAGGTATGCTTTAAGACAAGCAAAGTATGAGGCGGTTACCGCCTTAAAAATGGCATAGGAGGGGGCTATGGAGCTATTTTATAAAAATGCAAAAGGCGATACCCTCGACCTTTTAAACAACCAAGATAAAATCGTACTTGTTGCGGCGGAAAATATGCACGGCGTGGAGCTTGATTATACCGAGGATGATAGCCCTTATATGGACGGCACCGAGGTTACCAATGTGCGAGCAGCCGCAAGAGGTATTACCT
>JAZRTL010000351.1:0-2399 GCA_045652025.1 Eubacteriales bacterium | reverse complement strand
CAATCAAAGAAATTATATCGTCGTGAATTACGGGATTACTGCATACGATAGTGCATTCGCGATCAAGCGGTAATGTGTTTCCGTCCCATTCGGACGATTTACCGCCCGCCTCGGACAAAATCAAACAACCTGCCGCGAAATCCCACGGCTTGATTATTTTTTCGAAATAACCGTCTAATCTTCCTGCGGCAATATAGCAGGTTGCTATCGCCGTACAACACGTTCTTCTTAAGTCCAAACATTTTTCAAAAACTCGGCGTCCGCGCGCAAAGGTTTCTTCTGCCATTTGCTTGCGAGATGAAGAAGCGCCAAACTCGATTAAGGATTTCTCAAGCTTTCTGCTTGATACAGAAAGCTTATTTTCGGAATAATTCTCAACCCCAATCTTAATTAAACGTTCAATGCCGTCCGTTGCATCGTATAAATACGATCCCTTGTCTTTGATCCCGAAAAATAATTCTTTCGAAAAAGGATTAAACACAACGCCAAAACAAACCGTGTTTTCCTCGGCGTATGCAAGCGAGATTGCGCTCATCTTGTAATCGTAAATCAGGTTTGTCGTTCCGTCAATAGGATCTAATATAAAGGTGTTTTTAGAATAAATGTGGTTCGTTTCTTCTTCGGTAACAAATCCCACGTCCGGAAATTCCTTTGATAACTCGGATTTCAAAAAGGCGCTGATGCTTGTATCTACCTTTGTAACGAAGTCATACGGATTTTTGCTTTTTATATCACGTAATTTATCTTTGTCGAAAACAAATTTTCTTGCTTCATATACTAATTCGATTATTCTGGCATAGTTCATATCTGAACACCTCGCAAAATTTTATATCTTATAACAGAATTTATGTATTCATTATAACACATCAAGCTAAAAAAGTAAATATAATAATAACTTCATTTGTAGCAATGAACCTGATATATTTGTGTAAATAACAAAGCGGAGTGTTCTTCACTCCGCTTTTTGTTACATATTGCAATGCTTGTCGAGCTCTGCTTGCAGTAGGGAAGCAAGGTCGGACATTGCTTTATCATCAATCTTGCATACCCTTCGGTCATAGGTCAAAAAGCCGTTAATTTCGTCCTCTACGTCGCTGACTTGGGTGCAGATAGCACCGCAAAGTCCTTTTTGAATTGCGGGAATTACTTTGTTGCGGTAAAGAGATTGTATTTGACTTTTAAAATCTTCTTTGTCGGCACAGGTTTTGTAGCCATAGGATCGGCTTGGGTTAGAAACGTGCCCCTCGACAAAATAGGTGTATCCGCCGAATTCGCTAAGCATTAGCGGCTTTTCGCAAGGACGGATTTGGTTCCAAGGTCCAAAATAAACGTGTATGCTCTCAACGTCGCTGCATTTCTGCCTAAACCATCCCGAAGTCGTGTCGATAATTCGGGTGTCGTCAATATCGCGCAGCTTTTTATAAACGTTGTCGCTGTCAAACTGCCCCCAGCCCTCGTTGAAAACGGTCCAATAAAGAATGCAGGGGTGGTTGCCAAGCTGTGCCACGGTCTGCTCCATAGATTGCAAAAAACGTTCTCTCGCCTTTGCGTCCTTGTGCATCTGCTTGTCCGACAATTTTTGTATTCTTGCTGTGGGTATTACGGTATCACGGAAAAAGCTGTAATCGCCGTTGTTTACCATATCCTGAAATACAATCATACCAAGCTTGTCGCATTGGTAATAGAATTCTTCCGGCTCGATTTTAATGTGCTTGCGTAGGGTGTTAAAGCCAAGCTTTTTCATTGCCAGAATATCTTGTGCATAGCATTCGGGTGCGGCAGGGGTATAAATGCCGTCGGGCCAATAGCCCTGGTCAAGAAGCCCGTTAAAGAAATAGGGATTGCCGTTAAGACAAAGTCGGGGTATGCCGTTTATGATCTTGCTTTCAATAACGCGTATGGCAAAGTAGGATTCTACCTCGTCTTCTTCCGTAATTATGCGGAAGTTGTAAAGATATGGGTCTTGCGGACTCCAAAGATGCACCTCTTTTGGCTCTATTATCGCTTTGCCATTCTGCAAGGGATATTCCCCTAATCCCTCCACCTGCACAGTTCCGTTAAGGGCAGGGAAAACAGAGATATGAACACCATAGCCGCGGTTTTCAATCTTTAAGCTTTCAATATAATGCTTTGGAACGCTTTCAAGCCAAACGCTTTGCCAAATTCCCGAAACGGGAGTGTACCACATCCCGCCTCGGCTCATTGTTTGCTTGCCATATGGCATTGAAGTATCACGCAAATCGTCAATACAGCGTATTTCGAGCAGGTTTTCTTCCTCTAACGCGTCGGTTATATCTAACGTAAACGAGGTGTAACCGCCTTCGTGGCGACCTATCTTCTTTTCGTTCACAAAAACCTCGGCAATCTGGTCGGCTGCACCAATGTGCAAAAGAACTTTG
>JAZRTL010000350.1:0-2734 GCA_045652025.1 Eubacteriales bacterium | reverse complement strand
CATTATCTTATAAAAAGCAGAGAAGCGTTGGATAAGCTTTTCGAGGAACAGCTTAAGCGTTTAAAAACCGATTACGTCGATTATTATTTAATGCATATGCTATCCGACGTAGATACTTGGGAGCGTCTTAAGGCGTTGGGTATTGAGGAATGGATAGAGGAAAAGCTAAAAAGCGGTGCTATTAAGCAAATCGGCTTTTCCTACCACGGCAATTCCGAAATGTTTTGTAAGCTTGTAGATGCTTACGATTGGGATTTTTGCCAAATCCAATATAACTATATGGACGAGCATTCCCAAGCGGGAAGACGTGGCTTGGATTACGCCAACAAAAAGGGATTGGCGGTTATAATTATGGAGCCCTTGCGCGGTGGCAAGCTTGTTACACATTTACCCGAAGCCGCAAAGAAGATTTTTAACGATTATAAAATCCAATATACTCCTGCACAATGGGCTTTTAGATGGCTTTGGAATCAACCCGAGGTTACGGTTGTTTTGTCGGGCATGAATTCCGAATTTATGGTTAAGGATAACATAAATACCGCGTCAACCGTTAGTGTTGGCGAGCTTACCGAAGAGGATAACCAAATGCTTCAATCGGTCGTTAAAGCAATAAACGGTAATATGAAGGTTGGCTGTACGGGTTGCGGATATTGTATGCCTTGCCCCAAAAACGTAGATATTCCCGGTACGTTTTCGGCTTATAATAGGCGTTTTGCCGAGGGTAAGTTCTGGGCATACGTTGATTATTTTATGTGTACCGCGTTGCGCCCTAATTCAACTGCGGCTTCTAATTGTATAGAATGCGGTAAGTGCGAAAAGCATTGCCCCCAGAATATCGAAATTCGAAAGCAGCTTAAGGCGGCTCAAAAGGAATTGGAAACACCGATATATAAAATCGGCAATAAAATTGCAAAACTATTTAAGTTCTAAAGGTGAAAATATGCACTTTACGAAAATGCACGGCATAGGTAACGATTATTTATATGTGTTTGGCGAGGCGCCAAGCAATATAGCCGAATTGTCTATTAAGCTATCTAACCGTAACTACGGCGCGGGCTCTGACGGTATGATTTATATTTCTAAATCCGAAATAGCGGATTTTAAAATGAGAATTTTTAATGCCGACGGAAGCGAAGCGCTTATGTGCGGTAACGGCATTAGATGCGTTGGTAAATATGTGTTCGATAAGGGATATACCAATAAAACCGAAATTACGGTCGAAACAATGACGGGCATCAAGACGCTAAATCTTAACGTAGTAGACGGCGTTGTTAAAACCGTTTCGGTAGAAATGGGTAGGTTTGTTGCAGAGTCCGAATTGGCTCTTCCTATCGGGGAGGATGCGTTTGATTTGCTCCCTGTTTCTATGGGCAATCCCCATGCGGTAATTTTTGTCGAAAGTGTTGTTACCGCGCCCGTAACTACCGCAGGTAAGCAGATAGAAAAGCACCCGTTCTTCCCGAACGGTGTTAACGTTGAGTTTATAGAGGTTATAGAAAAGAATAAGCTTCGTATGCGCGTTTGGGAGCGCGGTAGCGGGGAAACGATGGCTTGCGGTACGGGTGCCTGTGCAAGTGCCGCCGCGGCTATTTTAAAGGGCTATTGCGATTATAATACCGAAATTACCGTTTGCCTAAACGGCGGTGATTTGAGCATTTTCGTTTCAAACGACGGAAGCGTTGTTATGACCGGTCCTGCCGAAACGGTTTACGAAGCGGAAGTGGAAATATAATATTTAAGGGCTTCTTTAAGAGGCCCTTTGTTTATTGCTGTAATTAGCGTTTAATAATGGATCTTTTGGGTGGAATTGCCAAGGGAAAGAGGTTAATATTTTTGTCGAAAACTGTTGAAAAGACTAACTGTGTATGATATAATTAAAGTTGGGGGCAGTTTATTAACTGTTAATGTGCAATTCATTATTTATTAATATACAATCCGTGAGGTGCCTAATGAATAAATATATAATTTTAGCGGACGTAACCTGCGATCTGTCCGAGGAGATTAGGAATCAATTTAAGATAGATGATTACGTTAAAGGACATATTCATTTTAGCGATGATAGAGATTTTTACACAACGCTCGATTGGTCTAATATTTCTCGCGAGGAGTTCTATAAAGCGCTCTCTAACAAAAGAATTGAAATAAGCACCGCACCTGCAAGCCCCGAGGAATATTACGAAAAGTTTCGTAGTTATGCCGAGCAAGGATACGATATATTAAGTATGTCGATTTCCTCTAAAATAAGCTCCACCTTTAACGTAGCAAACGGAGCGTTAACTCGAGTTAGCGAGGAGTTTCCCGAGCGTAAGGTATATTGCTTCGATTCGTTTAAGATGTCGGGTGCCTTCGGCTTGCTCGTTATGTATGCCCATGCATTGAAGAACGAGGGTAAGAGCTTTGACGAGGTTGTCGAATGGTTAGAGGATAATAAGCTCAAGGTTCACCAAATGGGCCCTATCGACGATCTTATTTTCGTCGCTCGTCGCGGCCGTCTTACTATGGGTAAAGCCATAATGGGTAGCTTTGCGGGAGTAAAGCCGATGGGCGATTGCAACAGAGACGGCTACGTTTCTGTGTTAACCAAGGTGAAGGGTATTCAAAAGGCGTTGGATTTGACTGTTCGTTACATCAATCGCTCTGCCGTTGACGTTAAGAATCAATATATACTGATTTCGCACAGTAACCGTTTGGAATATGCCGAAAATCTAAAGACGATGATAGAAGAAACAATACG
>JAZRTL010000349.1:0-6773 GCA_045652025.1 Eubacteriales bacterium | reverse complement strand
GCTTTCCACTTGGCTTTCGCGTATTCCTTGGTTAATGATACTAATGCTTTCCTCTACCTTTACGGGTATAATCATTTCCAACTACGAAATGGCGCTTAGCAACTGTATAATTCTAACCTCGTTTATCCCAATGCTTATGGGTACTGCGGGTAACGCGGGCGGTCAAACCTCGGTTACGATAATTCGTGCGCTGTCATTGGGCGACGTTGAAACCGGCGATATTCTAAAAATACTTTGGAAGGAGTTCCGTGTTTCCTTCCTTTGCGGTGTTTCGCTTGCCGCCGTTGGCTTTGTTAAGGCAATAACTATCGATGGTGCGGATCCCTACGAGGCACTTGCGGTTTGCTTAACGCTTGCGTTAACGGTTATCGCGGCTAAAATAGTCGGCTGCTGCTTCCCGATGCTTATTAAAAAAATCGGCTTCGACCCCGCGGTCGTAGCAAGCCCTTTTATTACCACGGTTGTTGACGTTTTGGCGCTTTTTGTTTATTTCGCCGTGGCAACTGCAATAATTCCGGGGCTTAATTAAAAAACAAATTCAGGAGGGTAAATATGTCTGTTATCTACGATTCCAAAACAGGTCAATATTCGCTTCACACAAAAAATTACAGCTATATAATGCGCGAGCAAGAGGGCTTTTTGCTCCATCTTTATTGGGGTAAAAAGATTATGGGCGATTGCTCCTATATGTTCGATAGCGGCGTTATCCGTGCGGCCTTTTCGCCCCGTATGGAAAATTGCGATGGCTTTATTCTCGATGATATTCCTTTGGAATATTCGAGCTGGGGCAGAGCGGATATGCGTACTCCCGCGCTCGAGATTACAAACCCCGATGGATCGGTTATCGTCGATCCCCGCGTTGTAGGCAGACGTATCGAAAAGGGCAAGCCCGCTATAAAGGGTCTTCCCGCAGTTTATTGCGAAAGCGATGACGAATGCGAAACGCTCGTTGTAGAAATGCTCGATAGCGTTAGCAATATTGCCGTTGAACTTTATTATTGTGTCCTTCCCGAATTTGATATTATTACAAGATATACCAAGATAATTAACCGTGGAGATAAATCGGTCCGTATTGACCGTGCGGCATCTGCTGCAGTCGATTTCGACCATATTAATTTCGACGTTATTTCCAACTTCGGCACCCATTGCCGCGAAAGAAATATCGAGCGCGCACCCCTTAACCACGGTAGGTTTATAATGTCCTCCCGTCGCGGTGCTTCGTCCCACGTTCATAACCCCTTCCTAATCCTTACCTCTCCCGATGCAACGGAGATTTCGGGCGATGCATACGGCTTCGTTTTGGTATATTCGGGCTCGTTTATGGCGGAAATTGCGGCAAATCAATACGATTCTGCTCGTGCGGTTATGGGCCTTAATCCCGAAGCGTTCTCTTGGGAGCTTGATTCAGGCGAGGAATTTACAACGCCCGAATGCGTTATGTCCTATTCCTCCGACGGCTTGGATAACCTTTCCAACAACTTCGCTACCGTTTTCCGTACCCGTCTTGCGCGCGGTAAATACCGCGATATTCGCCGTCCCGTGCTTCTTAACAGCTGGGAAGCGTGCTATTTCGATTTCGATTCCGACCGTCTTATGAAAATCGGCGATGCTTGTGCCGATTTGGGTATAGAATTGATGGTTATCGACGACGGCTGGTTCGGTAAGAGAAATATCGATAACTGCTCGCTTGGCGATTGGTATATTAACGAAGAAAAGCTTCCCGGCGGTATTAAGCGTATTGCCGACCACCTTAATTCAAAGGGCGTTCAGCTTGGTATTTGGTTCGAGCCGGAGATGGTATCTCCCGATAGCGATCTTTACAGAGCTCACCCTGATTGGTGCTTGCATTACGAAAACCGTCCTCGCTCCGAGGGTAGATTCCAGCTTATTCTTGACCTAACTCGTCCCGAGGTTTGCGATTATATTTTCGAATCTGTTGCAGGCGTGTTAAGACAAGGCGGCATTACCTACGTAAAGTGGGATTATAACCGCAATATGAGCGAAGCAGGCAGCCCCGCGCTTCCCGCTAACCGTCAACGCGAGGTGGATTTCCGTTATTATCTCGGTCTGTATTCGGTTCTTGAACGTCTTAACCAAGAATTCCCCGACGTTCTCTTTGAATCCTGCTCGGGCGGCGGCGGTAGATTCGATGCGGGTATGCTTTACTATATGCCTCAGACCTGGACAAGCGATAATACCGATGCTATCGAGCGCTTGAAGATTCAATACGGCACCTCGTTGGTATATCCTATGTCCTGTATGAGCGCCCACGTTTCCGCTGTTCCTAACCACCAAACCTCTCACGTTACTCCTTTTGATACAAGATTTAACGTAGCGTTTACCGGCTCGTTCGGCTATGAATTAGACCCAACGGCTCTTTCTCCCGAGGACCAAAAGAAAGTTAGCGAAACTACCGAGCTTTATAAAAAATACGGCGACGTTATGGTTAACGGCCATTACCACCGCTTGCGCGACCCTCATATCGAAAAATGCTCGGCTTGGTGTACCGTTTCTCCCGATAGCAAGGTTTGTATTGCGGGCTTTGTTAATACCTACGTTCGTATCTATCCCAACTACGACCGCTTGCCTCTTCGCGGGTTGGATTCCGAAGCTTCGTATAAGGACGTTTTAAGCGGCGAGGTTTACCGCGGCGACCAGCTTATGAACTTCGGCTTGCGTATTACCAACACGGGCGAATTCCATAGCCACCTTTGGATTTTGGAAAGAATTTAAAAAAATTTTTTAATACCGTTGCAAAAATTTGCGACGGTATTTTTATTATGCTTAAAACCAAAAAATAATAACCGTGCAATATTTTTCCGGAATATAAAATCGACTTTCGACATAAATTAATTGCGATGCAAAATCAAAAAAGGACAGGGCAAAAATGAAAATTAAAAGGACAAAAAGGATATTTGCAGCTTTAGCGTCAATGCTGATTGCGCTAACCGTTTTCCTTCCTGCCGCCGAAACGGTTTCGTTCGCAAACGTTGGCGGAGTAGAGGAGCTAATCCCCGGCGGAATGGCGTTCGGCGTTAAGTTTTTCACAGAAGGCGCGATAGTGCTCGGTACAACGGGTGTCGAAACGGCACAAGGGCTTGTAAGTCCCGCAAAGGACGCGGGCTTAAAGGCGGGGGATATCGTAATCCGCGCGGGCGGAAAAAGCTTTAATTCTGCCGATGAGCTCGTTTCTCTTATCGCGGGCTGTGGCGGAAAACCGATTTCGGTTGCATACCTGCGCGAAGGTAAGGAATCCAACGTAAATCTTGTCCCCGTGCGCGAGCTGGAAAGCGGGGAATACCGCGTCGGCTTGCTTGTAAGAGATTCAACGGCGGGTATCGGAACGGTTACCTTTATCGACCCGAATACTAACGATTTCGGCGGCTTGGGACACGGTATTTACGATAGCGATACAAGCCAGCTTCTTCCGCTTGGTAGGGGCGCAATCGTAAGAGTTAATATCGTTGACGTTGTAAAAAGCGAGCGGAATTACCCCGGCGAGCTAAAGGGCGAGTTCGATAACGCTTCAATAGGCGAGCTTTGGGATAATACCGAGCAGGGCGTTTTCGGTAGATTTAACCAATCGGCTTTTAACCCCGAAAACGCTATCCCCGTTGGCAAAAAGGAAGAGCTTTCAGAGGGGAAAGCCCATATTTTAACAACACTTTCGGGGGATACGGTAGAGCAATACGAAATCGAAATCGAACGGATTTACGGTAATTCGGGAACAACAAAAAACTTTCTCGTTCGCGTAACGGATGAACGCCTGCTCGAAAAAACGGGCGGTATCGTTCAGGGTATGTCGGGTAGCCCGATAATCCAAAACGGAAAGCTTGTCGGCGCTGTTACCCACGTTCTCGTTAACGACCCAATCCGCGGATACGGTATATTTATCGAAAATATGCTATCCTCCGCTTTCGACGCTACCGCAAATACCCCCAATCTCCCTACCGCAGCATAACACAAAAAGGCAACACCCGTTGCCTTTTTATTGTTTCGTAAGCACTATTGATTTAAGCAAATCGGCGTGGTATAATAGGGGCGGGTGATGAATATGAAAAACGAATTGATTATTTTAAAAGAAAATTTAGAAAAAATGGGGTATATCGCCTCGGTTTTCGAAACGAAGAGTGAAGCGGCGGAATATCTTAACGCGCAAATCGACAACCAAACAGTTGGGTTTGGTGGCTCGGTAACGCTACGCGAGATGGGTATTTTTGAGCTTCTTTCGACCCACAACAAAGTTGTTTGGCATGATGCAAGGCCAACGGATATGACGGTTCCCGAGGCGAGATTGGCATCCACCCGCGCGGATATTTATTTAAGCTCGGTTAACGCTATTTCCCAAAAGGGCGAAATCGTTAACATTGATAACACGGGCAACCGCGTTGCCGCGATAACCTTTGGGCCAAAAAAGGTTTATTTGGTGGTTGGGTGTAACAAAATTACTCCCGATTTGGATTCGGCAATATACCGCGCGCGTAACGTTGCGGCTCCGCTTAATGCAAAGCGCCTAAACCGAAAAACGCCTTGCGCTGTAAAAGGGGATAGGTGCTACGATTGTAATAGCCCCGAGCGTATTTGCCGTAATCTTTCGGTCTTTTGGCAACGCCCGATGGGTGCGGAATATGAGGTTATATTAATTAACGAAGAGCTTGGATATTAATAGAAAAAGCGATTTGCAAGATTTATCATACTTAAATCTCGCAAATCGCCCTTTTTTATTCCACCGTTTTTGTGCGTTGTATATTCGTACAAATCCGTTTCTTGCGGTTTGTGCATATAACCTAAAATAACAACACCGCGCCGAATTCGCTTGCATTTTGAATGGTTGTATTATAAAATGAAAATACAAAGATACCGTAAAAAAGGGGTGTATATTATGAAAAGGTTTTTTGCTGTTTTACTGTGTGTCCTTTTTCTGCTTTTGTCTGCCTGTGCTTCTGTCGGTGAGGATAAAAACACTCCATCAAGCACTTTGGAATCGGTCGAAAACTCGGCTACCGAGGCAAGTAACGACATCTCGGAAACGTCTGCGGCCGTAGAACAGCTAATCGGCTCGGAAATTACTGTAACAAACCATTCGAAAATCACCGATCACAATGAAATTAAAGAAACCACAGAATATTCAAACGGTATTAAGGTGGAAACCCTACATTACTATTTTGACGAAACGCTTGAACAGATAAACTTTATTTTTGTTGACGTAACACGGGACGGAAAATATATTTACAAATCCAATGAATACTACAACGAAAACGGCGAATTGGAGATAAAGTCTTTTTATTCCTATAACGACGAGGGAGAGCTCCTTGAGGTTGTCGAACGCGATTACAGAAATCATCACCAAACAAAAGTTAGTTCAAACGACGGCAAAGTTCAGCACATCTACATAAAAGATGCCGACAGCTTTCAAATAAAGCTTCACGATGAAAACGGAGACCACACAAAAACATATATCGACGGAGAAATGATCGGATATGAAAAGACGTGGCACGAGGGCAACGTACGTCTTTTTGAGGTTTACGGCAAAAATATGAAGCTTTTGAGAAAGACGCGTTACGGCAACGGGGATGATGACAGCTGGGAAGACCATTATTTAGACGACGGCAGAATACTTCGCGTTACCACAGAAAGCGACAGCCAAAGCTTTTGGAATGTTTTGTGGGTATATACCGACGATGTATCTGAAATGAAGCGTATAACCGATTTTAATATGGAAACTCATGAATATTCGTTTTATGATGTACATCCCGCCGACGGTATAACCGAATCCAAAGCAGAAGAATATTTGGCAGAATACATAACGGCTCTTAAGGCAGTTAAGGAAATCGAAAAGCTGTGGGGCATCGAATACTACGGCTGGGAAGATGTAGATTGGTAAACCGCTGATATTATAAAAAACACTACGCGCGACTTCTTAGATGGAAGTTGCGCGGTTTTATTATCTGATTTATCGATTGCCGAGTTGTATTATATTTGGTGCTTTGGTGGTATTTGGCTATGCCGCGTTTGTCGAATATAATAACACTACGACAATAGAAGTTAGCACTACTATCTCTTTTTGTTGTAAAAGGGGTTGGCTTTATAAAAAACATTTGTATTTACAAATGCGGTGGCGGTTTCACCTGCGTAAAAGAACAAAACCTCGATGAATTTCATCGAGGTTTTAAATTATCCTTATGAAAAGCGGACCTTGTTCGCCATTTTATATTAACGCCTTTTCATTGCCTTTTTCATATTGCGCGCTTGGTCGCTCGCGATTCTTTTGGCAAACAACGCGCCAACGGCAGAGGATATAAACAGAGCGCCGATAATTACCAAAAAGCTAATTAAATTAAACCCTCTGCCAAAAACAAACGAAACCGGCAACAAAAGTAAAAGCATTGCCGAACCGCTTATAAGCCCCGCCCAAAGCTCGCTTCCCTTTGCCGAAATCGCGCCAAGGTATCCGCCCGTTGCTCCTCCTAAAAAGATACAAGCAGCGGCGGCAAAAAGCGCTAACGAATTCGGGTCGTCAAGCGGTAAGAGCATAAACGGTGCGATAACCAGAAGCACAAGCGCGACCGCCGTTCCAATCCCTGCGGAAATAAGCGAGCTTAAAAACAAACCGCGCTCTTCTTGACGTAATTTCTTTTTTATCTGTCTGTCCATATATATCCTTCCTTTCAAAAAGATATATATGTTAAATATAAGCGATTTATTCCCCAACTATTTTTTTGGAAAGTGTTTTTGTAAATTCATCGAGTAAATTAAAATTCATCGCGGGGATG
>JAZRTL010000348.1:0-1676 GCA_045652025.1 Eubacteriales bacterium | reverse complement strand
ACGATATTATCTATTACCGTGCGGGAATGGACTTTACATACGGAGAGGGTAGCGAAGCGGACGCCCATACTGCCGAGGAGGCAAATTCCCATACCGTTCTTCATATTACCAAGGCGGGAACTTATAACATAAGCGGAAAGCTTTCGTTAGGTCAAATTGCAATCGACCTTGGTAACGGCGCAAAGAAGGATAAGGATGCCGTTGTTACCTTGGTCTTGAACGGGGTTGATATAACCTGTAAGGTTGCGCCCGCGGTGATTTTCTATAACGTTTATGAATGCGGTGATGATGATAATGGCACAAAGAATGTCGATACGTCTTCCGCAGGCGCTAACGTAATTATTGCCGACGGTACGGTAAATAACATAAACGGTTCTTACGTTGCGCGTATTTACGACCCTAATTCGCTTGTTTACAACGCCGATGGAACCGAAATACTCGATGCCGATAAATTGCATAAATACGACGGCGCCTTCTATTCCAGACGTTCTATGAATATAAACGGCGGAAAAGATAACACGGGTGTGCTTAATATTAATGCCGAAAACGAGGGGCTCGATACCGAGCTTCACTTAACCATAAACGGCGGTAATATTAACGTTACCTCGGGCAACGACGGCATTAATACCAACGAGGACGGCGTTTCGGTTACCACGATCAACGGCGGAAACCTTAAAATAAGGGTAAGCGGAGAAACGGGCGAAGGCGACGGTATTGATTCTAACGGTTGGCTGGTTATTAATGGCGGTAGCGTTAGCGCGTTTGCCTGCTCGACAAGTGCCGATGCGGGAATCGATTCGGATATGGGCATTCATATAAACGGCGGAAGCGTTATTGCAAGCGGCAGTATGCTTGATAAAATCGAGGGCAACAGCCAAAACTATGCCGTGTTCAATTTTGCAAAAAAACAAAACGGTGGCAATATAAGCTTTAAAAACGAAGCGGGACAAGCCGTTCTCGATACCAAGCTCGAAAACGCATATTCGATTTTGATTTATAGCAGCTCGGATCTGACCGAGGGTAAATATACCCTTTGGTGCGACGGCAAACAGTTGAAAAACCAAGGCGGTTCGGTTATAGGACCCGGTCAAAGACCCGATAGCGAACGCCCCGAAAAGCCCGAAGGAGAAAATCCTCCCGAAAAGCCCGAGGGTGAACGCCCCGAAATGCCCGATGGGCAAATGCCTCCCCAATGGGACGGAGATAACGGAAGCAATAATAGCGAAGCAACAAACGATTTTATTATCGTTAACGGTGCTAACTTCTTTGGCAATATTTCCTAAAAAGTAAAACGCTACCTAAAAAGGTAGCGTTTTTTGTTTTGTATTAATTTTTTATTGAGCGCATTTTTTGCAAGGGGTCAATCCCAAGCTAAGCGCATATTCAAGCGTTGTCGGGGTGCTGTTTTTGCCGCCGCAATCGGGGTCGAGATGGTATCTCTTTCCCGTTGGGGTTTTATAAACTGTTGTCGAGCTTTGCTCGGGCTCGCTTGCTTCGGGCTCGGGCTCGGGAGTAGGTTCGGGGGTAGGTTCGGGGTCGGGTTGTTGGGTGCTGTTGCTTCCTATGTTACCGAAAACGTCGGCGTTTTCGTTACGGGTTACCGAGAAGCTAACCGTTTTACCGTCAGAATAACAGAAAATATCGCCTTGTAGGTCGGTGCGGAAGGTCTTTACAAG
>JAZRTL010000347.1:0-3622 GCA_045652025.1 Eubacteriales bacterium | reverse complement strand
CCTTGCGGACGAGGAATCGAAGGAACTCTTTTTATCGCTGTTAAAATACAACGTAACGGGAGATATTAATTACCTTGACGGTTGCGACCGCTGGGATTACCCAACCGAGTTCGCCTTACATAACAAGAGGCATATTGACGTTGGAGCATACGACGGCGACACGGCGATAGAATTTTGCGAAAACAGCAACAGTTATTCGGACATTGTTGCCTTTGAGCCCGACAAAACCACCTACGGCAAGCTAAAAAGCAACACCGCCCACCTACGCGACGTTATTGCCGTTAACGCGGCGGCGGGGCGCAAGGACGGCGAGATTGCCTTTGATTCGGGCAACGGACGTGCTTCGCATTGCGGCGAGGGCGAAGGCAAGGTTAGATGTATTTCGATAGACAGCTATTGCGGTTTTAACCATATCCACGCCAAAGGAACGCCCGTCGGAAGCATTAAGATAGATGCCGAGGGTATGGACGAAGAGGTTATTTACGGCGCGGTAAACACAATTTATGTATGTAAGCCCAATATAAGCGTTGCGCTTTATCATCGGGCACAGGATTATATCGATATTCCCCTACTTTTAAGAAAGCACAATCCGAAATATAAATTTTATCTTCGCAAAAAGGAATATATTCCCGCTTGGGACGTATTTCTTTATGCGATTCACCAAGAGGAGTAACGGCGTTGGCTTTTAAGGAAATTTTGCCGAGCGAGCTTAAAAGCTCGGTTTTTGAGGACATTGGCGACCGTTGGATGCTTATTTCGGCAAGCAAGCCCGACGGAAGCGTTAACACGATGACGGCAAGCTGGGGTGCGCTTGGGGTTTTATGGAACAAAAACGTTTTTATCTGCTTTGTTCGTCCGCAACGCTACACCCACGAATTTACCGAGGCGAGCGACAGAATGACAATCTCGTTTTTTGGCGAGGAACAGCGCGACGCGTTGATTCTTTGCGGAAGAACGAGCGGACGCGACTGCGACAAAATTAAAAACGCCAACCTACACCCTATTATTAAGGACGGATACGTTGGCTTTGAGGAAGCGGAACGCGTTATTTACGGTAAAAAGATATACGCGGGCAAGCTAAACCCAAGCGCATTTCTTTTAGAAGAAATTAATAAACATTATGACGGCGATTACCACACCGTTTATATTTGCGAAATAGAAAAAATCGAAGAAAAGGAACTTTAACGATGTTAGCAACAGAATTTATTAAAGCTTTAGAAAACGGCGATTTCGACAAAACAATCGGCTCGCTTTATCCCAACAAGGACCTTTGCGACAGAAAGGCGCGTATTATTAAGCTTGTAAACGATTTTTGCGAGCTTTACGGCGACCGCGACGTTACCTTGTTCTCCGTTCCCGGAAGAACCGAGCTTTCGGGTAACCATACCGACCACAACAACGGCAGAGTTATTGCCGCTTCGGTCGATATCGACATCCTTTCCGTTGCTTCCAAGCTCGACGAGCCGACCGTTCAGATGAAGAGCGTTGGCTACCGCGAGGACACTATAGACATTTCCGACCCCAAGCCCGAAAACGTTCGCAAGGGTAGCTCCTCTTCGATTATTGCGGGTATTGCGGATTATTTTAGAAAGAACGGCTATAACTACGGCGGCTTTTGCGCTTATACAACAAGCGACGTTCTTACCGGCTCGGGTCTTTCCTCCTCGGCGGCTTTCGAGGTTATTTGCGCGAGAATCTTCTCGGAGTTCTATAACGACGGTAAAATTCCGCTTATGGAGCTTGCAAAGGCGGGCAAATATGCCGAAAACGAATTTTTTGGCAAGCCCTGCGGCTTGATGGACCAAGCGGCTTGCGCAAGCGGCGGTTGCTTATGGATGGACTTCGACAACGGAACCGACCCCAAAACCGAAAAGATTGATTTTGACCTTAGCAAATACGGCTACCGTCTTTGTATTGTTAACACCGGCGGTAACCACGCCGACCTTACCGACGATTACGCCGCAGTTCCCGCGGAAATGAAATCGGTTGCCGCGCTTATGGGCAAGCAAACTCTTCGCCAATGCGACGAAGCGGATTTTATGTCCAGAATTTCTTATATGCGCTCTATCGTTGGCGACAGAGCGATTATGCGCGCTATGCACTTTTTTAACGAAAACAAGCGCGTTGATGCACAAAAGAAGGCGCTTTTAGAGGGCGATTTCGAGGCATATCTTAAAAACGTTACCGCTTCGGGCAACTCCTCGTTTAAGTTCTTGCAAAACGTTTATACCAACAAGAACGTAGAGGAACAGGGCATTAGCATTGCGCTTGCAATTACCGAAAGCTTTGGCGAGGTTTGCCGCGTTCACGGCGGCGGCTTTGCGGGCACTATCCAAGCATATATCCCCGCAGACCGCGTCAGCGAATACAAGGCAACTATGGAAGCGGTTTTTGGCGAAAACGCTTGCCAGGTATATACCATCCGTTCCTTCGGTGCGGCGGCGGTTTATATGGACGGAGTTAAGGACTGATTTAATTTAGATGGATAATGCAAAGGTATATATGCTCTATTCCTCCTCGAAGGGAAACGCGGCATACATAAAGCACGGTGAGGACGAATTTCTTATCGATTGCGGCGCTTCGGCAAAGATGATCGAAAATTCGCTTAACCAGCTCGGCACGGGGCTTAAAAATATTTCGGCTATATTTATAACTCACGAGCACAGCGACCATATTAAAGGGTTGCCCACTATAACCAAATATTTTGGGATGCCTGTCTATGCGCCCGCCGCCTGTTGCGATTATCTTGTTGAGCAAGCGCCTTATTTGGGCTATGTTAACCCGCTTTCGATGGGCGATTTGGTCGAGCTTAAAAGCACCTCGATTTGTGCCGTTGGCACCCCCCACGATTCCCGCGGGAGCGTTGGCTTTAGAATTCGCGCAGGAGAAGAAAAAATCGGCTATTTTACCGATATAGGCCACCTTAGCGAAAGCGTGTTAAGAGGGCTTTCGGGCTGTAGGCGAGTTGTTATTGAATCCAACCACGATATAGAGATGTTAAAAAACGGCTCCTACCCCTATTCGCTTAAGCAACGAATTCTTAGCGACAGAGGGCACCTTTCCAACGAGCTTTGCGCCAAGCTTTTACCGCATTTGGCGGCTTTTGGGACAGAATCCTTTATGCTCGCCCACTTGAGCGAGGAAAACAACCGACCCGACGTTGCATACGAGGAATCGCTTGCCGCGTTGATTACCAACGGATACCGCGTTAACGAAAGCGATGGCTCGCTACGGTTAAGGGTTGCACCAAGGGCATCGGTGCTTGAAGTTAAATGATTTTAATCCAAACTTAAAAAGAAAACTGCACTACTTTAAAATAGTGCAGTTTTTATTTTCGGGGTGATTGAGGGGTCCCCAATAATCCGAAAGGTTTTTTGGGGTGATTGAGGGGCCCCCAAGAAGCCAAATGGGTTCTTGGGGTGGGGGCTTAACCGTTTTTATTTAGGAACTTGGAAATCAAATCGGTTAGCTTTAACATCGTTTCGGGTGCGCCGGCGTAGTAAGCGGTGGGATAGGTGCCAACGAACTCGCCAAAACCGTTTTCGTATGCATAATATCTTTCGGGGTATCCCTCTCTATCGAAGAATTGGGAATCGATTTCCATCTCGAAGCCGATAACCGT
>JAZRTL010000346.1:0-3233 GCA_045652025.1 Eubacteriales bacterium | reverse complement strand
ACTCTTCGTGGTAGTGTAATTGACCTTGTGTTTAACGTTCCTGCGATTGTTATCTTCTCGCTCTTTATGGCAGTTTTGCTTAACCAAAAGATGCGCGGTAGAGCAATCTTCAGAGCAATATTCTTCATCCCCGTTATTGTTTCTACCGGTATTATCGAAACTATCGACCTTCAAAACACTCTTGCAGATGCAATGCAACAGGTTGGCGGTAGTGAAGAAGGTAGCATTAGCGGTGGCAGCACCGGTGTAGAAATTATTTCCGCTATGGATATTAATTCATTGCTCGGTAATATGCGTGTCGGTGGTAGTATCGTTAAGTACGTTGTAAGTCTTGTTAATAATGTTTATGGTATTATTAATAAGTCTGGTGTACAGATGCTTATCTTCCTTTCCGGTCTCCAATCGATCTCTCCTGCGATCTATGAATCCTGTCATATCGACGGTGCGTCCGCTTGGGAAACCTTCTGGAAGATTACCTTCCCGATGATCTCGCCGATGATTTTGGTTAACGCGGTTTATACGATTATCGACTCGTTTACCTCTAAATCGAATACTGTTATGTCCTATATTTCATCCGTTTACAAGAGCGGTAACGACGAAGTTTCTACCGCAATGTCTTGGATGTACTTTATGATAGTTGTAGTTCTTCTTGCTATCGTATCGGCAATTCTTAGTGCATACGTATTCTATCAGAGAAAAGATACTTAAGGAAAGGAGTGGCTTGAATGGATACTTCTACTATGACAAAACAAGAGCTTAAAGCTTATAAAAAGCAGCTCGAACGCGAAGAAGCAATGCGCAAAATCAGAGCGCAGGAAAAAACCCCGTTCCTTATGCGACTCCGCTATAAGTATTTAACTCTCTACTTCGCAAAGAAGATGGTATGGGCGTTGTTTAGATTTGTTCTTCTTGTAGGCATTTCTTACGTAATTCTTCAACCCTATATCTCCAAAATTGCGAGCTCGTTCATGAGCAAGGAAGACTTTACTAACGTAAGAGTTCTTCTTATCGCTATGAATCCTACCTTAGATACTTATAAGGCAATTATTACCGATAACGATTACTTCTTGGCTTTGTTTAATACAACACTTTTGTCTGTATTCTGCGGTCTTAGCCAAACGTTAATTTGTACCATCGTAGGTTACGGCTTTGCTAAGTTCAAATTCAAATTTAAGAATTTGTTGTTCTTGTGCGTTATCTTTACGATGATCGTTCCCCACGAAACTATCCAGCTTTCGATGTTTATGAAGTTTAGATATTTCGATATTTGGGATTTAACGGATATCTTCGGTAATCTGTTCACAAACCTTGGTAACATGTTCTCGTTCGAGGGCGGTGTTGGTGCTTGGTATCAGGCAACTGCCGATGCATTTAGCGCAAAGGGTGTCGATGCGAACTTTTTCGATATCATCTTCTCCAATCCTTCGGGTAAGGTTTATGCGATGGGCAACCTCCTTAACTCCTTCTGGCCGTTTGTTATTATTTCCTTCACCGGCCTTGCGTTTAAGAACGGCTTGTTTATCTACTTGATGCGCCAATACTTTAACGGCGTTCCCGATGAACTTGAAGAAGCTGCATATGTTGATGGTGCTGGTGTTATTAAGACCTTCGTAAGAATTATTCTTCCTATGTCCGTAACGATGATGGTAACTGTATTTATGTTCTCGTTCTCGTGGCAATGGTCTGATACGTTCTATACCGGCGTATTCTACACCAATAACAAAAACTTCGTGTTGCTTCCTAATATCGTTAAGATTCCTACCTCGCTCGATACCGACTATGTATCTCAGTATGCATACGAAACTGCAATCAGAAACACCTGCGGTTTGTTAATTCTTATCCCGCTTGTTATCGTTTACTTGTTTGCACAAAGAACTCTTATCGAGGGTGTTGAACGTAGCGGTATTACCGGCTAATTCAAAAATAAGACTGCCGAGCTTTGCTCGGCAGTTTTTATTTTTGTTTACTTCTAAAAATAATAGACCAAATTAATGCAAAAAATAATGCCGCACTAATTCCCGTTGCGGTAGCAGATAACCCGCCGTATAAAGCGCCAAATAAACCGTTGGAATCAACCGCTTCCTTAACACCCTTTGCGAGCGTATATCCAAATCCCGTTAAAGGTACGGTAGCGCCTGTGGAGCAAAAATCAACAATCGGCTTGTAAAGATTAAATGCGCCAAGTATAACACCCGCAACAACGTATCCCGTAAGAATACGGGCGTTTGTAAGCTTTGTTCTGTCAATAAGAATTTGAGCGGGAATACATAGAAGCCCACCAACTAAAAAAGCATATAAATAATTCATCTATACCTCCGTAGATAAATGAACGGCGTGTGCGACCGCGGGTATGCTTCGCTTTTGAAAAACGCTGTTCGGATTAAGCAATGCGCCCGTTCCGACTATAAGAATGTTTTTAGCCGTTCCTTCGTTTAACATCTTAATAAAATGTCCGCCTAAAACGCTGGCAACACATCCGCAACCCGAACCGCCGGAATGTGTATCCTGCTTAATGGGGTCATATATTATCTTACCGCAATCTGTAAAATTGTTGCCGATGTCGAATCCTTGTAAAGCAAAAGCTTCTCTTGCGATTTCGTATCCCTCGATTCCCAAATCTCCCGTTGCAATAATATCAAAATCGTACGGAGTAAATTCATTGTCATTAAAAAATCTGGTAATCGTATCAACCGCCGCACAAGCCATCGCCGCGCCCATGTTGTTGGCATCTGTAACACCCTTGTCGATAATTCTGCCAATAACCCCGCTTTTTACTTTTATCTTCGCTTTTTCCTTGCTGATTAAAAATGCACCCGTGCCAGTAACTGTATTTTGGCTCGTAGGTGTTCTAATACTTCCGTATTCAAGAGGGAAGCGGTATTGCCGCTCCGAAGCACAAAAATGCGAAGAAGCGCTTGCAATAACTCTGTTTATACTTTCGTTTTTCAAAATGCAAGAACCGCAAATAATACCTTCGATTGCCGTTGAGCAAGCGCCGTATAACCCCAAAAACGGTATTCCCGTATCACAAAAAGCAAAGCTGGTAACGGCACATTGATTAATCAAGTCGCCGCCCAAAATAACGTCAATATCGTTAAAGCTTAAATTAGCTTTACCAATTAACATATTAAGGTTTCTGCGAACCATTTCGCTTTCTGCTTCCTCAAAGCTGTTGCAACCAAAATATTGATCCTTTTCAAATGCATCAAATCGGTCTCCGAGAGGGCCTTCAA
>JAZRTL010000345.1:0-3113 GCA_045652025.1 Eubacteriales bacterium | reverse complement strand
CATTTCGGTTTCGGTAGCGGCACCAACCTTAATAACTGCTACACCACCCGAAAGCTTAGCCAAGCGTTCGTGGAGCTTTTCCTTATCGAATTCACTTGTAGAAACCTCGAGAGCGGACTTGATTTGAGCAATTCTTGCCTTAATAGCAGAAGTATCGCCCGCGCCGCCAACGATGATAGTATTTTCTTTATTAATCTTAACCTGTCTTGCTCTACCGAGTTGAGCGATAGTAGCTTCCTTAAGCTCGTAACCAAGCTCGGAAGAAATAACTTCGCCACCGGTGAGGATTGCGATATCCTTAAGCATATCCTTACGTCTATCGCCAAAACCGGGCGCCTTAACTGCAACACAGGTAAAGGTGCCGCGAAGCTTATTAACGATAAGGGTAGAAAGCGCTTCGCCTTCGATATCCTCGGCGATAATAACAAGCTTCATACCGTTTTGAACAACCTGTTCAAGCACGGGAAGGATTTCTTGTACGTTAGAAATCTTTTTATCGGTGATAAGAAGAACCGCATCGTCGATAACAGCTTCCATCTTATCGGTATCGGTAACCATATAAGGTGTGATATATCCACGGTCGAACTGCATACCCTCTACAACCTCGCAAGAGGTTTCTGCGGTTTTGCTTTCTTCAACGGTGATAACGCCATCTGCGGTAACCTTTTCCATAGCATCGGCAATAAGTCTACCGATAACCTCATCATCTGCGGAAACGGTACCAACGCGAGCGATATCCTCGCTACCGCTAACGGGCTTTGCAGAGCTCTTAAGCGATTCAACTGCAACTGCAACAGCGTTAGCAATACCCTTTTTAATCAACATCGGGTTTGCTCCGGCGGCAACGTTTTTCATACCCTCGCGAACGATTGCTTGCGCGAGCAAGGTTGCGGTAGTAGTACCGTCGCCTGCCGCATCGTTAGTTTTGGTAGAAACTTCTCTAACAAGTGCCGCGCCCATATTTTCGAAAGCGTCGTCAAGCTCAATTTCCTTTGCGATAGTAACGCCATCGTTAGTGATAAGCGGTGCACCGAACTTTTTATCTAAAACAACGTTTCTGCCCTTAGGGCCTAGGGTAATCTTTACGGTATCTGCAAGCTTATCTATACCACGAAGAAGGGCTTCTCTTGCCTCGATACCGCTCTTAATATCTTTTGCCATAATCTGTAACCTCCAAATATTACTCTACAATCGCCAAAATGTCGCTTTGACGAACGATTATATATTCTTCACCATCGAGCTTAATCTCTGTACCGGAATATTGGCTGGTGATAACCTTATCGCCAACTTTAACCGTCATAACAACGTCCTTGCCATCAACGTTACCGCCGGGGCCAACCTCTACTACCTGTGCAATTTGGGGCTTTTCTTTTGCCGCACCGGTAAGAATAATGCCGCTTTTTGTAGTTTCTTCAGCTTCGACCATTTTAACAACAACACGGTCTGCCAAGGGTTTAAGTTTCATATTATTTCCTCCATTTATTAATCAATAAAATTATTAACAAGTAAGCTTTTACAAACTCTATATATTATATAACACTATGCAATAAATTGCAAGATTTTTCCATAATTAGCAATAATTTTTTATATCATTTACGGCTTTTAAAGTATTGATAGAGATTACATTTTATCATGCCGTTATATAGCACACGCTTTTTATCCGAGCGTCTTCCAAAATAGCGCTCGAAAAGCTCGTCGGAGGTTATTATATACATCTGCCAAGCGGGCACTGAGGATTCGAACGCCTTCCCCATCGCCTTATAAAGCTCGCGCGCTTCGGAAAGCTCCATCAAGCGTTCGCCGTAAGGCGGATTGGTAATTATCGTTCCTCTTGCATCTTCGATAGGAGAAGCAAATTTCTTTACGTCCTTAACGCTAAAATCAACGCTGTTTAAAACACCCGCTTTTCTTGCATTATCTCGCGCAAGTTCTATCATCGCTGGGTCTATATCCGAGCCGAAGATTTTTGTTAAGGGCTCCCTTATTTCGCTTTTTGCCTTTTCGCGTTCTAATTCCCAAGTGAATTTTTGGATACAAGAAAACTGCTCCGCGGCAAAGCTACGGTTAACACCGGGTGCGATATTGCAAGCGATTTGCGCCGCCTCGATAGCGATAGTACCGCTACCGCAAAGCGGGTCGCAGATAATTACGTTATCGCGCATACGCGAAAGCTTTACCATTGCGGCGGCAAGTGTTTCGCGCATTGGTGCAACACCCGCAACGGCTCTGTAACCGCGTTTATGAAGACCCACGCCCGTTGTATCTATCATTAACGTTGCAGTATCGTTAAGGATAAAGAACTCTATTTGATATTTGACGTTTTCTTCGGAAAAAATACTTATATTATATTTTTTGGATAGCGAGCTGACAACCGCCTTTTTAATTATCTTTTGGCAATCGGGGATTGAAAAAAGCTTTGAGCGGATTGAATGGCCTTTGACGGGAAAGGCATCGTTTTTAGATATAAAATCGCTCCAAGGTAGAGCTTTTGTGCCCTCGAAAAGTTGGTCGAAGGTATATGCCTTAAACGAGCCGAGCTTTATTAGAACGCGTTCTGCGGTTCTAAGGCGGATATTACAAGCCGCAATCGCTTCGGGCGGGGCTTCGAAGGTTACCCTACCATCGATAGTTTCTATTCTTTTATAGCCGAGCGAATCGATTTCTTCGCCAAGCAGACCCTCCAAGCCGAAAAGACAGGTAGCAACTAATTGCATATTTAACTCCAAAATTAGATTTTAAGATATATTACCACATTACCGAAATAAATGCAATACAATCACAGCAACAATCACCCCAAGAAACCTTACGGCTTCTTTGGGACCTCATAAAAACTGCCACTTACGGATAAGCCGAAGTGGCAGTTTAAATTATTAATTAATTACATAAGTACCGAAATAGACGCGCTTTAAGATAACGTAGTCCATTGCATCGATTTCTTTATTCTTATCGATATCTCCGCAAATTAACTGCCGGTTTGTGAGCTTATACGTACCGAAGTAAGCACGCTTTAGAAGTATATAGTCCATAGTGTCTATAACCTTGCTACCGTCCACGTCGCCAAGGATATAATCCTCATCGATTACCTCATCGGGTACCTCAATCGAGGGCAGGTC
>JAZRTL010000344.1:0-4429 GCA_045652025.1 Eubacteriales bacterium | reverse complement strand
AGCCGTCCCCCATCGAGCACGGGGATTGGCAAAAGGTTAAACACGCCGAGAGAGACCGAAATCATTACAAGCAAGGTCATAATTTGCCTTACGCTATCCACAAAGCTTTTACTTTGTTGGATAGTATTATTTATCTCTCCGCCGATAGCGATAGGACCTCCGATTGCCTCGACACCATAGCGACCGCCAAAGGTGTCTAAAAGCGAATCCACCGTCATATAAACCGTAGAAACTGATTGCCAGAAGGATTCATACAAAACGGTTCCAACGGTTTTATCCTTACGGTAAACCTTAAAATCGAGTTCCCCAAAGGAAATTCCCTCCTCGGTTGCGATACCGAAGACAACGTCGTTAAGAACGACCTCGTTTCCATTGCGCAGAACGGTTATATCGACCGGCTCTACACCGTCGGAAATGATTTTATAGGACAAATCGTTAAAGCAACGGATATTTTTATTATTGATCCTTATGATTTCATCGTCAACACAAAGACCGTATTGGTTGGAAACGCTATTTTGATCGAACTCGCCGACAACCGTAGAGCCGATAGCGGGACTTGTTGCAACCAACAAAAGCATTACCGCAAAGGCAAGAGCCACGTTCATAAACGGGCCTGCGATGACGATTAAAATACGTTTCCAAACCGATTTTGTATTTAACGGGATTTTATATTTATGCTCCTCGGGAATTTCGTCATCGTATTCGCCGACCATATTAACAAAGCCGCCGATAGGAATTGCACGAACCGTAAAATCGTTATACTTCCCCTTCCAAGTCTTTAGCTTTGGCCCCATACCGATAGCAAATTCAATAACGCCGACACCGAAGCTACGCGCAACGATATAATGGCCGAATTCGTGGATGAAGATAAGCAAGCCGAAGACGAGAACCGTAACGACAAGCGTAACAAGGGTATTGAGCATTAAATATCACTCCGTTTTAAATATGAGAAATTACAAATTCACGAGCGGCTTTATCCGAAGCAATAATATCGCTAAGATTAGGAAGCTCGATATAATTGCCCTCCTCGGTTGCCTTTATAACAAGGTCGAAGAGCTTTGTAAAGCCAATCTTTCCATCCAAAAACAGCGCGACAGCCGCTTCGTTAGCACCGTTCATTATTGCGGGAATATTGCCACCCCTTTTTATTGCCGCTTTTGCAAGGTCGAGCAAGGGGAACGCGGAATTATCGTGCTTATGGAATTCAAGATTTTTGCCAAAAAGATCAAGACGTTCCGCTTGGGACGGGCAACGGTCGGGATAGGTTATGGCATATTGGATACAAACTCTCATATCCGGAGCACCAAGCTGGGCCAAAACAGCGTTATCCTCGAACTCTACGAGCGAATGAACGATGCTTTGGGGATGGATTACAACCTCAACCTGTTCGGGAAGCACGTCGAAAAGATGTACCGCCTCGATAAGCTCCAAGCCCTTATTCATTAAGCTTGCGCTATCGACAGAAATCTTTTTACCCATACTCCATTTAGGGTGCTTTATTGCCATTTCGGGTGTTACGGTTTTTAGAAACTCGTAATCTCTTTTAAAGAAAGGCCCGCCCGAGCCAGTTAGCCAAATTCTTTTTATTTTATTTTTGCCTTGGATACATTGGAAAATAGCCGAATGCTCGCTATCGACGGGAAGAAGCGTTGCATTACCGCGTTTAACCGCATCCGTAACGAGCGTACCGCCCGCAACGAGCGTTTCTTTATTTGCAAAGGCAATCTTCTTACCCTTTTCCGCGGCGGTAATAGTTGGTAGCAAGCCCTTCATACCGAGCACGGCGTTTACGAGGGTTTCGGATTCGTCCGTAGCGGCAAGCTCGACAACGCCCTCGTCGCCACACAAAATCTCTATATCCAAATCCGCAAGCAGCGTTTTTAGCTCGGTATAATGGTCTTTACCGATACAAACGCGCTTTGGCTTAAACTCGCGCGCTTGCTCGGCAAGGAGAGAAGCGTTTGAATTCGCGGAAAGCGCGGTAACGCTAATGCCCAAATTACGAGCAACGTCGAGCGTTTGGGTACCGATAGAGCCGGTAGAGCCAAGCAAGGATATGCTATTATTCATTATATCACCCACACTACTATCCAATAACCAAGAAAGAGCAATGCGGTAAGTATTGCAACGGGGATAACGCTATCGAAGCGGTCGAGAACTCCGCCGTGGCCGGGGAATATTTTACCGTAATCCTTAACTTCGAAGCGTCTTTTGGTTATTGAAGCAACAAGGTCGCCGCATTGGCTTGCGATAGAGAACGGAAGCGCGCAGAACGCATAAGCCGAAAAACCGCACGCCCAAGAGAAGATAACGATACCGATAAGGGTACCGAAAAGCGTACCGCCGATTGCGCCCGCAACCGTCTTTTTAGGCGAAATATCGGGACAAAGCTTTCTTTTACCGAAAAGCATACCCGAAAAATAGGCGAACGTATCGGTAAACCAAGCGATACACAAGACAAAAGCGACCGCCCACAAGCCATAAAGATAGTTAAGCGCAGAAAGAGCGGTGAAGCCGGCGATAATATAAACCGCCAAGCCGAACATCATTAAAACGCGCTCTACGTCCACCTTCTTATAGCAAAACAGCGCAACGCCCAAATAATAGATAAGCGCTAATATAAGCGCCGCGAGCAGCACGGCAGCCATACCGAAAATACGAAGCTCGAACACCATAGGAACGAACACCGTAGCCATTGCGGCAAGAAGGGTTGGGATTGCAATCCAAAAATTCTTTTGTAAGCCGCAGCAACCGAGCATTTCATAAACGGAAAAGCCCGAAAGGATTGCGAACACCGCAGTTGACACCACAGGTCCGCCCCAAACGAGCGCGGGCACGAAAAGCACCAGCAACACGATTGCGGTTATTATTCGTTTTAACATATTTTACCTCCCAAAGCGACGCTCGCGAGATGAATAGGATTCGATTGCCTTTTGAAGCTCAGCTTTATCGAAATCGGGCCAGAACACATCGGTAAAATAATATTCCGAATATGCCGATTGCCACAAAAGGAAATTAGAAATGCGATATTCACCGCTTGTTCTGATTACCAAATCGGGATCGGGCACACCCGCGGAATATAAATTCGCCTCGATATCCTCGGCGGTAATTTCGGTCTTACCCTGCTTTAGCAAGCGGTTAACCGCGCAAACGAGCTCTTGTCTTCCGCCATAGGAAAGGCAGATGCAAAGTGTCATACCCGTATTTTTGGAAAGACGCTCCTCTACACCGACGAGTGCTTGGCGGTATTTTTCCTCAAACCGATCTATATCGCCCAAAAGCTTTAATCGAATATTTTTACGAACCATTTCGGGCTCGTATTTTACTATGCCGCGGCTCATAAGCTCCATTAGAGCGGTAACCTCGGCTTGCTCACGGTTCCAATTCTCCGAAGAAAACGCATAGACCGTAAGATATTCTATACCCATATCGCTACAATTATCGACGGTGTTAACGAAGGTTTCCAGCCCTACCTTATGCCCCGCAGTGCGCGGAAGCATACGGCGCTTTGCCCAACGGCCGTTACCGTCCATTATTATTGCGATATGACGCGGTAATCTTGATTCGGACATTAAAAGTCCCTCCTCAACATTAATCGTTTTTTGGAATTAGATTTCCATTATTTCCTTATCCTTGCGGGATACGATAACGTCAACCTCTTTGATATACTTATCGGTTACGTCCTGAATAGTCTTTTCTGCGGTCTTAAGGTCATCCTCGGTGATTTCGGAATTCTTCTTTAAGAGCTTTGCAGCATCGTTAGCATCGCGACGGATGTTACGGATAGCAACCTTGCAATCCTCGCCCATTTTAGCGGTCTTCTTGGTTAATTCCTTTCTGCGTTCTTCGGTGAGCGCGGGGAACACCAAGCGGATGCACTTACCGTCGTTGGTAGGAGTTATACCTACGTCGGAAGCAAGAATTGCCTTTTCTATTTCCTTGCACATATTAGCTTCCCAAGGGGTGATAACGAGGGTTCTTGCATCGGTTGCCTTAACGGTAGCAACGCCTTCGATACCTGTGGGAGAGCCATAGTAATCTACGGTGATTTTATCGAGAACCTTGGAGCTTGCTCTGCCAACGCGAATGGTGGCAAAATCCTCCTCGAGTACAACGATACTCTTTTTCATTCTTTCTTCAAAGGGCTTCATTTCAAACATAATAGTTACCTTCCTTTATTGGTCTTTAAATTTATTAATTATTTTTATTTATGAAGTATTGTGCCGATATTCTCGCCGTTTGCGGCAAGGATGATGTTTTCGGGGTCGGAAAGTGCAAACAAAACGGTTTTTATGCCGCTTTCCTCGCCGATAGCCGCTGCGCTTTGGTCGATTGCCTTTAAGCCGAGAGAGAGCATTTCGGTATATGTAAGCGTATCGAACTTCTTTGCATCGGGGTATTTTGCCGGGTCTTTATCGTAAACGCCCGC
>JAZRTL010000343.1:0-3150 GCA_045652025.1 Eubacteriales bacterium | reverse complement strand
ATGCTTCTTCTTGCACTCGTTGTTTGTGCAGGTGTATATTACCTGTCCTACCGCATTCGTAAATACCATAAGGTCAGAACATTAAAATATAACGGATGGATTTTTTCGTTGTTGGTACCTATTATCTTGTTCGCGGTGCTTTATCTCGTTACCGTATTCAACGCCTTTTCCGCAACAATAATATTCTTGCATTTGGTGGTTTCGGTTGCGCTGTGTGAGCTTTTGGGATTTGTAAGAAAAAAGCTGTTCAAAAAGCTTCGACGTCACAGAAGGGAAGACCTAATTGCCGTTTGCCTAACCCTAATATATCTTGGCGCGGCTTGGGTGTTTGCCAACCGAATTTTCCAAACGAATTATTCTATCAGTACCGAAAAAACGGTGGATAGTATGCGTATCGTTCAAATATCCGATGCCCATCTTGACACAACCTTTGACGGTCTTGGATTTGGCGAACGGCTTACCCGCATTCAGCAAGCTAACCCCGACGTTTTGGTTATCACGGGCGATTTTGTCGATGAATCCACCACAAAAAAGAGTATGCTCGATGCTTGCGAGGCGCTTGGCGATTTAAAAATTCCCTTTGGCAAGTTCTTTGTTTTTGGCAACCACGATAAATCGCGTTACGGAACGCGCGATTTCACCCAAGCGGAGCTTGTTGCCGCGCTCGAGCAAAACGGCGTTACCGTGCTGGAGGATGAGGTTGTCGAAATTAACGGCTTATATCTTGTTGGAAGGAAGGATAAATCCGACCGCGAGCGTAAGGGGATAGACGAGCTTGTTTCGGGCTTGGATAAATCTAAATATACTATTGTCCTTAACCACCAACCCAACGATTACGAAAACGAATCGAACGCCAAGGTCGACCTTGTTCTTTCGGGTCATACTCACGGCGGACATATCTTTCCCGCGGGTCAGCTTGGGGTGCTTTTCGGTGCGAACGACGAGTTTTACGGATTAACCAAGCGCAAAAACACCAGCTTTATCGTTAACTCGGGCATTTCGGGCTGGGGTATACCCTATAAAACCATTGCTATATCCGAATATACCGTCATAGACATTCATTAAGGAGAGGGATTTTATGAAACCTATGTTTAACAAATTCATTGCTGTGATTTTGGCATTTTCGCTCTTGAACTGCCTTCTTCCCGCGTTTTTTGCTACCGCGGCAGAGGCAACAACCGTAAGCTATGAATTTATTGGCGAAAATTCCGCAAAAGCCGGCTTTGCACAGGGTATTATAACCGTTACCCCCTCTGCAAGCGCCGCAAAAAGCGGTTATTATCTAATTTACTATACCAACGGAACAAAGCTTCTTTCGGGCTATGACGAGCTTGCTTCCGCCAAAATTAACGGCAAGGCGGTTAGCGTTGAAATACCCGATGGCACAATGCTCCCCTCCGAAGCAACGGGAATTGCCGTTTTCGAAAGCGCAAGTGCGTTTTTGGATAACCCTCCCGCTATGTCCTCTGCTGTTGCAAAGGCGGCTATCCCCGCCGCAAAACAAATTAATCTCGGCTCGGCGGAGCTTGTTTTCGGCGCGGCGTCCGACGTTCATGTTAACTACGAATATTACGATAACGGCAAGCGCCAAGCGTATAAAAAATGGGAAAACACGCTCGACCTCTTTTCCGATAAAGGTGCTTCCTACGTTATTATTACGGGCGATATGACCGGTGATGAAAACATAAAGGAAGAGCCCACGCTCGAAAAGCAATACCAAGATTATATCGAGCTTATTAATAAATCTGATATTAAGGTCGAAAACGTTTATGAATCGGTCGGCAACCACGGTAATACCGCAAGCGGCGTTGTTCTTTTTTCGGAATATACGATGGGTAACGACGAGGTTCATCCCTACGCTAATTCGCCCTATTACTACGTTCTTAAAAAGGGCGCAAACGGAAATAAGGATAACTTGTTTATCTTTATGTGGCAGGAAATTACCGCCACGGGACAAAGTGCTAAGATCGATAATTTCTCTAAAACCCAAATCGATTGGGTTGCAAACCTTTTAACCCAATACGATAACGAAAAAACAAACGTCTTTCTAATAACCCATTCGCCATTCCTTAACTATGGCGCGGGCGATAGATATAAAGGCGGCGGATATACCGCTCTTACCACCTTTAAAAGCGAGTTTGCCCAAAATATGCGCCTTAAGGGCTTGCTTATGGAGCATAAAAACGTTATCGTTATGTCGGGCCATACCCACCTAACGCTTTATGATGGACAAAACTATTCCGACGTAAATAACGAGTTTGCAAGAACAATACATATGCCCTCTACCTGCTGGCCACGTGCATATAACTCCAGCGGCTCTTGCCCCGCGGGTACAGACGGAAGATATTCCGCAATGCTCGGTAACGAATACGGTAGCGAGGCATATATCGTAACCGTTTATAAGGATTATATCGTCTATACCGGCTATAACGTTTCTACGGGCAAAATTATCCCCGCGGCTTGCTTAATAATGCCCACCGCTTCCAATAATATAAAGAATGACGGCTATTCCTTTAAGGGCGCGGGTACCGAAAGCGACCCGTATCTTATCGAAACCGCAAACGATTTTATGGCGCTTACCGATGGCTTCAACCAATCGCTAACCACCGTTCAATCCGAAATGTACGGCTATGGCAAATATTTCCGCCAAACCAAAGATATAGACCTTTCGGGTATAAAGGCATATCAAGGCACCTATGCCGCTACCGCAAACAGCTATACCAATTCGCAATATAAAGCTACCTTTGCGGGCGTTTACGATGGCGATGGATACACGATAAAGGTAAATATCGATAATCCCGACCAACGTTCTGTTTTCCCCTACGTTTACGGAACGCTCGTTAACGTAGTTATCAAGGGAAGCATTACCTCCCAAACCTCTGCCCAACCCGTCCGCACCTCTTACGGCAATATAATTAATTGCTATTTCGACGTTAATTGTAATTCAGAGCGTGTTCACGGTGTTGTATATTCAAATTACAGCTATCTTTATAACGTCTATACAAGCAGCAAGCTTGTTGGCAGCGCGGCAAACGCGCCCATAACCAATAATAACTCGGGCTCTGCAAGCGTAAAGAATACCTATTATTCCTGTACCGATGGTTCGGGTAACGCGCTAACGAGCAGCGTTGGCGTTGCGGCTAAAGTCGG
>JAZRTL010000342.1:0-5104 GCA_045652025.1 Eubacteriales bacterium | reverse complement strand
CCTTGCCCCCGAGAGAGCCAAGGATTTTTGCAAGATAAGCGCCGATTCTTCCATAGCCCATAACGACAAAGTAAGCGCCGAATATCGAGCTTCTTAGCATCTGCATTGCCAACGCAAGCGCGCCCTCGGCGGTCGGAACGGCGTTCTTTAACAAAAAATCCTCTTCGTTTGAATAGTCGATAAGGTTTTTGCTCTTTTTCGGCAACCTGCCGCCAAGAACAAGCGTATCCTCCCCCGCAAGCGTTAAAATGCTTTCTATCTCGGTTCGTCTTGTCGAAAAGGGGGTGTTAAGAAACCCGTCTTTTTGGCAGGGGAAGGGCAGAATAACCGCGTTTGAATTTAAAATAGCGGCTTGAACGTCGTCGGTATGTTCAACACCGTTTGCGCCCGAGCGGTGCTTATCGAACCCAAAAACGTAGCATTTGCAACCTCGGCTTGCAAAAAGGTCTGCTACCGTAAGGGCGCGCTTGTCGCCTCCTGCGATGGTAAGAGTCATCCGATCCCTCCTTGATATATCTGTTTTCAGTTTATTCAATAGGGCGTGCCTTGGTTCAAGCTTTTATCAAAATCGGCTTGCTTGCGCCGAGCGCCTTGCCGCACTCGTCAAAGCCATCGGGGTTTGCACTTTCAATTCGTTCGGGGTTAACGTGATATGCCTTTGCGATGTCCCAAACTGTTTCGTCGCTTGCGGGGAAGCAATAAATCATCGCGCATTCGTCGGTATTTTTCTCAATCCTTTCGCGGTCCTTAATCCCGCTTGCAATCCGCTCGCGCTTTTCGGTAAGTATTTTAACCCTCGCGCCCGCAATAACCCTTGCCGAGATGCTCCCGTCGGAATTTAGCGTCGCAACGCTTTCGATAGGATAGGATTGCGCTGTGGCAACAAAATCGCCGTTTGGCAATTCGGCTTGCAAAAATTGCGAATAGGGGATAAGCTCGTCGAAGCTGTAAATTCCGTCCGAGCTGCTTGTAAGGCAGGTAATAACAAAGCTTCCCGAAAGGTTAATGCCGCCCTCGGTCTTTTCGGCGGAAACGCCGTTTTCGCGCACGTAGCAATCTAAAATCGCCTCTTGTCGCGGGGTAATATCGCTGATTTTGCTTTCCGCGGTAAAGCTAATTTCGGTTTGCAACGCTAATTGCGGAAGCGCAACCTCATCAAAAACAAGCTCGCTGCGGTAATCGCGCTCGAACATATCCTCTGCAACCGAGCATTGCCTTTGCTCGTTTAGCTTAAGCGTTAGATTAACGCCGAAATCGGCTTTTAAAACCCTGCTTTCGCCATATTGGTCAAGCTCGGGTGTAACGGTTACGTCGGTCGGCAAAATCATAGCGCTTGCGCGCTTGCTCTCGCTAATAAGCCCGTTTTGAATTTCAAAGCTTATCGGCAGCGATTTTTGCGAAACGAAATAGCTTCCCTCGTTGCTTTCCTCCTCGCAAAGCGCGCGGACGGTGGCGACGGATTTAATCTCGGCTTTGCCGTCTAAAATCGAAATTTGGGGCTCTTGCAGCGAAACGCTCGCACAGACCACGTCGCCAACGCTTTTCTCGTGCTGTAAAAGCGCAACGCTTTCGCCAAAACGGAAGCTTTGCTCCAAAAGCGTCGCCTTGCCCTCAAACTCGACCTCTTTGGATTTAAAAAAGGTGTCTTCGTCGCGGTTAACCGCAAGCGCGCTAAGCGCCTTTTCGCCCTCTATCTCGAACTCCGCGCCAAGCGTTGCTTTAATAATAAGTCGGCGGGGGCTAAGGAGCTTACAGCCAATGCGCTCGCATTTTACGTTGCAAATAACGCTCGCGTTTTCGCCGGCGGTGCGAACCGGAATCGTTTGGCTAAACTCCTGTGTAAAGCTACAATATTTAAGACGGTTTTTATAATCGGTTTCATAAAGAACGTCGTAAACCGCTTTCCCGTTAACCGTTGCTTTGTCGTTTTCAAAGCTACAGCTTTCGGCGAACGGGGTACAATCTACCCTAATAATCCGTGCAACGTCGGGGCAATAGTCGGTAAGGGTGGTGTCGAACTCCAAATCCTTTTCTACCTTTGCTCTAAACGTCCTTTGGGGTATAAGTATTTCGTTTGTGGTGATGCCCATTTCATCGCGCCCTTTCTTTTTTTAAAATATATATTAACCAACGCCTCTCTTTATGCATAAATTAATAGGGAAAGGCGTGATGTCGGATGAGATGCTTTGCAAAAAATATGGGTGTGGCGACCTTGTCCTTCGGCGCAGGGGTTATGCTTTGCCTAATTCTGCCAACGGGCGCGCTTGTTTGTATCCAATCGGCGCTTATTTTGTGCTCGGGCGCGGTTCTTTTTATAAAATAGGAGTGTTTTTATGAGAATCTATTGTTTTCGTTCGCCAAAAATGCTAAAACCGTTTTTTAAGCTTTTTTACCGAAGAAAATATTAAAAACGGTTGACAGTTTATGGCGCGGGTGCTATAATGCATTCACATTGAAGAGTAAAGGTTCATTCGTGAAGTGCCGACGGAACGGGGAGTTGTCAGTCGGACGAAAAACTTTTTGTTTGCGGTCTGGACCTTGCATCCCGCTTCATACGGCAAAAATACATAGGATAAACGTTTTTATAACGTAACGCCTTCTTTTCTTGCTCTATGTAACGCAGGATAAGGAGGTTATTTTTTATGAAAAACAAAAGCATAAAGCAAAATCTTAAAAAGCTGGTTTTTGCCGCTTTAATGACTGCGATGAGCGTTGTTATCGGGCTGTTTTGCAAATCCTATCTAACCTTTGGGGCGGTTCGCGTAACCTTCGATAACCTTCCCGTTTTAATTTCGGGCGTTTTTCTTGGGCCCTTTTACGGCTTGGCGGTCGGTGCTGCATCCGACCTTATAACCGCTCCTATCACAGGCAGCGTAAACCCTATAATTACCGTCGGCGCGGCTTCGGTCGGCTTGATTTCGGGCGTTTTGGGTAAGATGATGCGTAATAAAAAGGGATACCTTTGGGTTTTGTCTGCGGTTATGCCCGCGCACGTTGTCGGCTCGATGCTAATAAAATCCTTCGGTCTTTGGTATTTCTATGGATATACCCTGCCGCTTATTTTGCCGAGAATACCCCTTTATTTATGCATCGGATTGGTAGAATCCTACATTATATATATATTAATAAAAAATCCGCGTTTTAAAAAAGCTTTTCGGAGGGAAGAATGATGACGTACAGCCAAGCGCTTGAATATATCCATTCGGTCGAATGGCTCGGCTCTCGTCCGGGGCTTTCGCGAACCGAGGAGCTTCTTTCAAAGCTCGGTAACCCCGAACGCGACGTTCGCTTCGTTCACGTTGCGGGCACTAACGGCAAGGGATCTACCTGCTCGATGTTAAATTCCGTGCTGATTAAAGCTGGCTATAAGGTTGGGCTTTATACCTCGCCCTATATCGTTCGCTTTAATGAGCGTATGCAAATTAACGGTGCTCCGATAAGCGATACCGAGCTTGCGGAGCTTGTAGAAATAATAAAGCCCATCGCCGATGCGATGGAGGATAAGCCGACCGAATTCGAAATAATAACCGCGATTGCCTTCCTATATTATAAAAGGCATAATTGCGATATCGTCGTGCTCGAGGTTGGTATGGGAGGACGGTTGGATTCCACCAACGTAATTCCCGCACCGCTTGTTTCGGTAATAACCGGCGTTGCGCTCGACCATACGGGCGTGCTCGGCACAACCGTTGCGCAAATCGCTGCGGAAAAGGCGGGCATAATAAAAAGCGGCACCACCGTTGTTTACGGCGGTAGGGATGATGTCGCGCTTGGCGTTGTTGCTAATAAGGCGAGCTCGCTCGGGTGCGATTTGGTTCGTACCGACCTTTCCTCGCTTAACGTTATAAAGGCGGATATAGAGGGCTCGGTTTTTGATTATAAGGAGCGTAAGTCGCTAAAGCTTTCTCTTTGCGGAACCTACCAGCCCGAAAATGCGGCGACGGTTATCGAAACGGTTAACACTTTAAATAAGCTTGGCTTTGCCGTTTCGGAGAGCGCTCTTGCCGAAGGACTTTCTTCTGCGCGCTGGCGTGCAAGGTTCGAGCTTTTGGCAAATAACCCTCCCGTTGTGTTCGATGGCTCGCATAATATCCAAGGTGTTACCGCCGCGGCGAACAGCATCGCGCGCTTGTTCGATGGTAAGGTTGCAATGCTAATGGGTGTGCTTGCGGATAAGGATTATAACGATATGGCTTCAATCCTCGCTCCGCTTGCTTGTAAGATTTTTGCCATAACGCCCCCTTCGCCCCGCGCGCTTTCTTCAAACGAGCTTGCAAAAACTTTTTCGTCGCTCGGTGTCGAATCAAAGCCGTTTTCGGATATTCTTCCCGCGGTCGAGGAAGCGTACGCGTTCGCCAAGACACAAAATATACCCCTCGTTATGTTGGGCTCGCTCTATATGTATGGAGAAGTATATAATTGCTTTAAAAAGGTAATAAATAATTAAGCGTTTAACTTTTAAAGCTCGAAAACCCTTGAAAATACAGCGTTTTCAAACTTCCGAAAATTTTTTTAAAAAAATTGAAAAAACCCCTTGACATTTGTAAAGTGGTGTGATAGAATAACCAAGCTGTCGCGAGAACGAGGGCAACCGAGTGAACGCAGAGAGCGCGAACGGACATTGAAAATTGAACAACAGAAAGTACAAAGCACAACAATGCAAAGTACAAAGACTCGTTAATTCTTTTAAAAAATAGTAAAGAGCTATAACAGGAAATTTATTGTTCCGTTAGGAACGTAAATATAACTACTCATTAGAGAGTTTGATCCTGGCTCAGGATGAACGCTGGCGGCGTGCCTAACACATTCAAGTCGAACGGAGTTATTTTGGAAGCTTGCTTTTGAGATAACTTAGTGGCGGACGGGTGAGTAATGCATGAGCAACCTGCCTTAAAGAGGGGGATAACACAGTGAAAACTGTGCTAATACCGCATGTTCTATCGTGAAGGCATCTTCGTGATAGTAAAGGAGCAATCCGCTTTAAGATGGGCTCATGTCTGATTAGATAGTTGGTGAGGTAACGGCTCACCAAGTCTACGATCAGTAGCCGGACTGAGAGGTTGAACGGCCACATTGGAACTGAGATACGGTCCAGACTCCTACG
>JAZRTL010000341.1:0-2329 GCA_045652025.1 Eubacteriales bacterium | reverse complement strand
CCCCGAACCTAACCCTGAGCCCACTCCCGACCCCGAGCCCCAACCCGAGCCCGCTCCTCCTATTTCCGCGGCTGACGTGGTTGAATTGGCTTACGGCAAGCAATATAAGGCAGAAGGGCTTTATAGCAATGACGGTGTATATCCTTACCCCGATGAGAACGGAAAGTCGCTAACCGACGGCGCGATTGCGGGCAAGGATGCAATCTATAACGACCCTGCGCTTGCGGGCTTTAACATTAATACCGAATACTATCAACAGAATCAATATATTTCCATAACCGTAGATTTGGATTGCATTTGCTATATTAATAAGATGGTCGCGTACGTTTCGTCGGCTAACGAGCAGAATGCAGCTGCGGGTGTTCTCGTTCCCACGCTTGTGGAATTCTACGTTTCTGCCGATAATAAAGCTTGGGCAAAGGCAGGCGAAGCCGCTCCCAACGCGAATTCAAGTGATACGAACGCAACCCTAACGCTTTCGAGCGCAATAAGCGCAAGATATATCCAATTCCGCGTTAAGAGCAATGCAAATTGGATAATGCTTTCCGAGGTAAAGGTTTACGGTGTTTCGACCGACACCTCTATCACACCTAACCCCAAGCCCCAACCCACCGAAACAATCCTCTTCGATAGCTCCAATATGGCGAATTATGCCGCGCCCTTCTTGCCGGATTATGCGCCCTTCGCGCTTTACGATACCGGCTTGTTCTCGGATACCGTAATAACCGAAATTTCCTTCCCGTTCCATAGTCTTGCGAACGGTTATACCGCAACAAGCGCCGGCCTTTATATGCCGATTTACGTTATAAAGTCCGACCTTTCTACTTTAAAATCCGATTGCACCGTTGAAAACGGCAAAAAGATTATCCTCGATTTCACAGGGAAGTTAAACGGCGTTAGCCAAGGCACTTGGATTACCGCCTCGGGCCTTAATATAAAGGTCGGCGCGGGCGAAACGCTCGCGTTTGGCGATGAAGATATGGTCGTTTTGCCCGCTTATCTCCGCGGCGACGGAACGCACGGCTTCTGGAATAGAGTTTTCACAACAAAAGGAACTAATAACCATTCGCTTATCTTTAAAATTAAGGGTTATAGCAACAAGATAAGCGCAATTCCCTCTATTAACGACGGAAAGAATACAATCTCCTTCGTAGGCGACAGTATTTCCACCTATACCAACTGGTCTAACAACACCTCCTATAACTCCTCTATCGGCGGTAACGCTGTTTGGTACCCCAACAATAATTATACCGGTGCAAATATGACGGTTGACCAAACTTGGTGGTATAAGACCGCAAGCGCGCTCGGTCGCGAGATTTGTGTTAACAACTCTTGGTCCGGTTCTGTTGTTACAACGGCTACGACCTATAACGTTCGCGCAAAGAACTTGCATAATACCTCAACAAACACCTCTCCCGATATAGTAGTTATCTTTATGGGTATCAACGATTGCGCGGCGGGCACCGCTATCGGTTCCTTCGACGGTAAGGGTACGCCCTCCTCCAATCCCACCACCTTTAGCGAAGCTTACGGCAGATTGATAAAGAATATAAAGGATACCTACGAAGGCGTCGAGATTTATTGCTGTACCGTTCTTCCCGACCAAAAACGTGCGGAATCGGATAACGAAACCGAATATAACGCCGCTATCCGCACCGTTGCAACGAATATGGGTGCTACGGTTATCGACCTTTATGCACTTGCAGGTATTACCGAAAGCAACGTTTCTTCCTATACCGTCGATAAGCTCCATCCCAATTCCACGGGTATGCAAATGATCTCCAACGTTGTTGTGAATGCAATCAAGAACTAATTTAAAACAATGCATAAAAATAAACTACGCTTCCCGAAAAGAGAAGCGTAGTTTTTCTTTGTGATAATTTGTTTCGGACCTTTACGAATGGATTAAAGACCGCGTTCGTTCTTCCATTCGTCAACCTTGTTTGCAGCAAGACGCTTGATGTTTTCTTCGGGATGAATGGAATCTGCGCCGCCGTTTTCATAAACGAAAAACTTGCCTTCGGCGGTTTTGTAAAGGGTTTCTTCATAACCCTTGGGATCGCCGATGTTGCCGCTTGTAAACTTGGCAACGATTTCGGCATTGTTTGTGTCGTATTCGACCTTGCAAATGACCTTTTTCATATTTAATACTCCTTGTTTTTAATGGTTGTTTATATTATACCTTATTTTTCGGAAGAAAGCAAACTATTTTTTATTTTTCTTGCAACCCCGCCGTGATCCGCCTTTTAAAACCCGAAAACCTCGCCGCTTAACGACGAGGTTTTTGTTTTGTATTGATTATTCCCACTCTTTTTCGGGAATCTTCTTT
>JAZRTL010000340.1:0-6670 GCA_045652025.1 Eubacteriales bacterium | reverse complement strand
TTTCTCGTTAGTTTCGGACTTGATTCTTTTTAATATTGTTTCGTAATTAGAACGGAACTGTTCTGCGCTTGTGGGGTCATTCATATCGAACCTACGCCAAGTATCGTTAATACCGATAAGGATAGTAACAACGTCGGGCTGGTGCGCAATAACGTCGGCATCCAAGCGATTAAGCAAATCGCAGGTTCTGTTGCCGCTTATACCGCGGTTAATAAACTCGAAATCAATACCGCCGAAAGACTCCTTTAAGCTTTCAACGGTATATTTAACATAACCATCGCCAAGACTTGTAGGATCATCATAAACACGGTTACAATCGGTAACACTATCGCCAAAGAAAACAATTTTCATAATTTAATATCCTTTCTTATTTACAAAAAAAGTATATATAAAAAAGTTGAATTTGTCAATAGAATAAAAGCCCCACTTTCGTGGGGCTGAAATATTTTATAATCAATAACTTCTCAAGAATGAATATCAACCTACGGTTGTATTTTAAATACACGTGAAGGAATATCAAGTTTTCTTAATCCCAATTCAGCAACAAAGTTATCAGCATGTTTAATTGCGATTGTTGATATTTCTTGAGGGTTAAATTGCGGTGCAACAATAAACATAGATATGTACGGATTTTGCTTAGTTATTATTCCTTTTATTTGCATATAACCAACAGGAACGGCCCCTTTACAAATAAGAAAGTTACTTTCGTCTTTATCTTTTGCAGATAAACGTTTTTGCCATTCAGCATAGCTAATGTCATCCATTTTATGTGTCTCTTGATTCAGAAAAAATAAAACTCTTACAAAATATGCTTCATTTACCGTTGCAGGTATTACTGAATATATAGTCGGTATTTGCAAGGAATACATCGTTTCGCCATCGGTAATAAAATCGTTAAAAACCTTGTAGTTTTTCACAACAAAACCCAACCTAATTTGAAGCTTATGGCTTATTGTGTTCTCTGGTTCAACATAGCATACCAGCTCAGTTGCGCCGATTTCGGATAAGTAATCTACTGCAGTATTAATTAACCGCGTAGCAATCCCGTTACACCTATACTCTGTCGCCACAAACAAGTCACCATAATACCAAAGTTTAGGATTTGTTTTATTTTTAACGCAATGCATTCTTCCAATGATTTTATCATCTGCAGTAACAGCAACAACGCCAAAACAATCGTTATTATTAATCAGTTCTTCGAAAATATACTGGCGTGATCGATTAATCCATTGCGGTTCTTCCGAGCCCCATTGTTTTAAGGCAATTGAGGTTACGTAGTCATTAGTTAGAAATTTGGTAATTTTAATTGAAATGATTTCTTTCATAAATGTTCCTTTTAGAATATAAAAAATCGCTTCCGATAAAATCAGAAGCGACTATAATCCAATAAGGAGCAATTATATGGACAAAACGGCTTTCGATTTTATCAGTGTTAATGTAGTCATTTTGTCCACCTCACTTTCGGTTGAATTTTTATTATTTTATCATTAACAAATGATTTTGTCAATAAAAGAATTTAGAAACACTATTGTTACCTTCAAGATGACTTAAACTTACGGCGCACAACCGTGGAACCCCCAAAGCTCGACACGCTCGCTCCGAGGAACCCCCGCCACCCTTCTGCGCATTCGCGCAGGGCGCGGTCTCGGACACAAATCCACAAGATTTCTTGAAACAAAAAAGGAGATTCATACGAATCTCCTTTTGGTCTGAGTGACAAGACTTGAACTTGCGGCCTCTACCACCCCAAGGTAGCGCGCTACCAAACTGCGCCACACCCAGATATTGCCTTCCGACAACAAACGAAATTATATCACAAGATGATATCGTTGTCAAGTCTTTTTAGCAATTTTATTTAAAGATTATTGCTTTCTTGACATAACTTTATTTTAGCATTATAATTAACAAAACTTGATTTTTGGTGGAGTTATGAAAACCGATTTAAATTCAAAGATTTTAGACCTTAAAATTAAAATAAACCGCGCGCGTTACAACATTATATTTATTATTTTACTTTCTATAATAAACTTGGTTACCGTTTATCTTAACGGCGCGGCAATTATTCCCTTTTCTTGCTCGATGGCAACAATTTCGATGCTATTCGGTTATATGTTATCTACAGAGCAAGGGAACGAAGCTTTTCTTATAATTTGCTTATCGTTAGCAATTTTAATTCTTTTAGCGCTTTTTGTTTGTTATATAAAATCGAAAAAGAACGGATTTTTATTAGTTTCGGCTTTATCGATTATTATCGTTGATACGATTGTATTAATTATTATCACCTTTTCACCGCTTGGCGCCATTCTTCAATTCAACCCTATTGTTGATATTATAATGCATCTTGTTAGCATTATTTACGTTGCGATAGGCGTTAAAGCATTTAAAACGCTTAACACCGCGCCGTTTTGCGAACCGCAAGAGCACGAAGAAGAAGAAGAAGAAGAAGAAGGCGCAACGGACGAGCCGATTCGCAAATACGAGGACAACGGTGCAGAGCCGATAGTTATTGGCGAATATGAAGATTACAACGTATTTACGGTTATTAAAGACGGCATAGCGGAGCTTGTTATTAACGGGTTCGTTTGCGATGCGCTTGAATGCGCTTATACGAGCGAATTCGAGCTACGCGCAATAGTTAACGATATCGACTTTATTTTTCAATACAGGCGCGATTACGAGCGCGAAACGGCGTTTCTATATGCAGACGACGTTTTACTTGACAGCGTTAACAACGAGATATGAAAAAAGCACCTTTACGGTGCTTTTTCTTTATGCCATTTTTTCTTGCTTTACCTTTTTATCGATAACGTGTCTGGAAGCGAGCTCCTTCATAACGTCATCAACAGAAATTTCCATATCAGCCATCAAAACAAGAGCGTGGTACATTAAATCGGCAAGCTCGTAGATAGTTTCTGCCTTATCGTCCGCCTTGCCTGCAATAATAACCTCGGTAGCTTCCTCGCCAACCTTTTTAAGAATTTTATCTCTACCCTTTTCGAAAAGATAGGTGGTATAGGAGCCCTCTTTCTTATCGGTCTTTCTGCCCTTAATAAGCTCCATCAAGGATTCGATACTAAAGGGAGAAGCATTTTCCAAAATAGAGTTAAAGAAGCAGGTTTCGTTGCCCGTATGGCAAGCGGGGCCTGCGGGAACAACGTAAACAAGAAGTGTATCTTTATCGCAATCGGTAGCGATAGAAACAACGGTTTGAACGTTGCCGGACGTTTCGCCCTTTCTCCAAAGCTCTTGACGGGAGCGAGAATAGAAGCAGGTGCGCTCCTCTTTTATAGTAATCTCCAAGCTTTCGCTATTCATATAAGCAAGCATCAAAACCTTGTTTGTGCGTGCATCGACAACAATCGCGGGGATTAAACCCTTTTCATCAAATTTTAATTCGTTAATATTCATAACAATCACCTTTATATCCTTACGTTTATACCGTTTTCCTTAAGTTCTTGTTTAAGGTCTTTTATCTTAATATCGCCAAAATGGAACACCGAAGCGGCAAGACCTGCATCTATTTCCGGCACTTTCTTAAACAAATCGATAAAATGCTGTACCGAGCCGGCACCGCCCGAGGCGATAACCGGAACCTTTGAAATATCGCATACCTTTTGGAGCAATTCTATATCAAAGCCATCGCGCACGCCGTCGGTATCGATAGAGTTAATAACAAGCTCTCCCGCGCCGGATTCTATACCGTTTTTTATCCATTCAATCGCTTCGATACCCGTATTCTCTCTTCCGCCCTTTGCAAACACGCGGAAAACGCCGTCAACTCTTTTTATATCGGCAGAAAGAACAACGCATTGGCTACCGAACTTTTTTGCACCCTCGTAGATAAGCGAAGGATTTCTTATCGCGCCCGAATTAACGCTAACCTTATCCGCACCGCTATCGAGCACGCGGGAAAAATCGTCAATAGTGTTAATACCACCGCCAACGGTTAACGGGATAAAAACGTTTGAAGCAGTTTCGCGAAGGATATCCGCAAAAAGCTTACGTTCCTCAAAAGACGCGGTTATATCGTAGAAAACAAGCTCGTCTGCGCCGTTTGCGCTATATTCCGAGGCAAGCTTTATCGGCGAATCTACGTCGTTCAAGCCAAGAAAGTTTTTACCCTTAACTACCCTACCGTTTTTAACGTCAAGGCAAGGGATGATTCTTTTAGTAATCATTAATTACCCTCCCCGACCGCAATCGCTTCCTCGAGCTTTATGTTACCGTTATAGATAGCTTTGCCGAGTATTGCGCCGTAGGTACCGCATTCGCAAAGCTGACGTATATCCTCGATAGAGGTAACACCGCCCGAAGCGATAAGGTTAAGCTCGTATTTAGAAAGAATTTCTTTATATAGATCGGTATTAGTGCCCGAAAGAGCTCCATCCTTTGAAATATCGGTACAAATTATTGTATCGATGCCCAAGGAAAGCATCTCGCCAATAAATTCTATTGTAGGAATACCGCTTTGCTCCGTCCAACCGCTAATTGAAACTATACCGTCGCGAGCATCTACACCAACGGCAATTTTCTTACCGAATTCGGAAATAGCTTGCTTTAAAAACGCTTTATCCGAAACGGCAGATGTGCCCAAAATAATTCTATCCGCACCAACGTTAACATACTTTTCGACGGTGTTGATATTTCTAATACCGCCGCCGATTTCGCAAGGAACGTTAACCGAATTAATTACGGCGGAAACCGTTTCGATATTAGACGGTTCGCCAACACGAGCGCCCTCTAAATCGACCAAATGGATATAGCTTGCGCCCTTTTGCTCGAACCCCTTTGCAATTTCAACGGGTGTTCCGTAAACCGTCATTTGATTATAATCGCCTTTAAAAAGACGAACTGCTTTTTTCTCGAAAATATCTATTGCAGGTAATATTTTCATAACTCACCTAAAATTCACTAAAAGACTTTAATATCATTAAGCCGGCATCGCCGCTTTTTTCAGGATGGTATTGCGCGCCCATAACGTTGCCATTTTGAACCGAAGCGGTTAGCAAGGAGCCGTATTCGGTACGAGCGGTAACATATTCATCGGGGCATTCGGCATGGAAGGAATGGACGAAATAAACGTATTCGCCATTGTTGGTGTATTTATAAATATCACCTTTTGCCGAGCCGAATTGCAAAGCGTTCCAGCCGATATGCGGTATTTTATTGCCGTTAACGAGAGGTTCGATAGAAACCACCTTACCGGGAATTAAGCCAAGGCCCTTATGTGTTCCAAATTCAAGACCTTCCTCGAAAAGAAGCTGCATACCAAGGCAGATACCCATAAGCGGCATACCTTTTTTTGCAACGTCAACGACAACCTCGCCAAGCCCTGTTTTTTGGAGCGCTAAAGCAGCATCGCCAAACGCGCCAACACCGGGCAAAATTATTCTATCACATTTTGCAATCGACTTTTCATCCGAAACCACGTTAGCATCTACACCGATATAAGCCAACGAGGATTTTAAGGAAAAGAGGTTGCCAACGCCGTAATCGATAATACCAACCATTATAGAACACCCTTTGTAGAAGGTAAAACGCCCGCGCGTCTTTCGTCGATTAGCGTAGCACTATCCATTACCCTACCGAACGCTTTAAAGCAGCATTCGATGATATGGTGCGTATTCTTTCCCGCAAGCTTATTTATATGCAAGGTTATATTTGCATTTCTAACAAAAGAAAGGAAAAATTCATATACAAGCTCGGTATCGAAATCGCCAACCTTTTCGGCAGGAACTTCCAAAGAAAATTCAAGGTGCGACCTACCCGAAATATCTACGGCAACCATAACGAGAGATTCGTCCATAGGAATTATTTTATCCGCATAACGAGTAATACCGCATTTATCGCCCATTGCTTCGGCAAACGCCTTACCCAAGCAGATGCCGATATCCTCTACCGTGTGGTGAGCATCGACGTTCAAATCGCCCTCACATTTAACGGTAAGGTCGAACATACCATGCGAAGCGAAAAGCGTTAGCATATGGTCGAAAAATCCAACGCCGGTATTTATTTCGGATTTCCCCGTTCCGTCAAGGTTAAGAGAAAGCGAGATGTTGGTTTCGTTGGTCTTTCTATTTATTTCTGAAGCTCTCATTTTAAACCTCCAATAATTTTCTTTAAAACGTCAACAACGTTAGACATTTGTTCATCGGTACCGATGCTTATTCTTAGGAATTCATCTATCCGCGCTTTATCGAACCTACGAATTAAAATGCCGTTTTCGCGAAGCTGCTCGAAAATAGCTTTACCCGAAACGGATTCGTGCTTTGCAAAAACAAAATTCGCTTCCGAATCAAGAACGTAAAAGCCCATATGCCTTAGTTCCTTAATAAATTCGTCTCTCGTATTGCAAATATCCGCAATTCTTGCCTTATAATATTCGTCGTTCTCGAGCACCGCGGCACCGGCCGCTTGGGTCAAGGAATTGACGTTATAGGGGTTGATAGAATATTTTACGGTTTCGATATCCTTAAGAAGCTCTTCGTTAGTTATCACATAGCCAAGACGAGCACCCGCCATACCGCGAGATTTAGAAAAGGTGCCGACAACAATTAGATTTTTATATTCCTTTGTTAATTCAGCGCAGCTTCCGTTGTAAAAATCAACGTACGCCTCGTCTATAACAACGATATTATCCTTATTGTTTTGGAGTATGCTTTCTATTTGT
>JAZRTL010000339.1:0-1034 GCA_045652025.1 Eubacteriales bacterium | reverse complement strand
GAGGCGGTAAAACTTTGTTAGGGGGTTCCAGCAATCGCTATGGCGATAGTTGGTGAAATCGAGCATAAGAACCTCGTAGCCCTGTTCGATAAACTTATTCGCAGAGCCGCGGTAGAGCTCTTGCTTTGGGTCGCTTATAACCATACTCGGCTTATTCTTTTTATTAAGCATTACGTTGATTGTAGGGATTACAAAGCCGGTGGTTTTACCGCTTCGGGTTGCGCCGATAGCCAAAAGGTGTGTATCGGGGATGAAGGTTACATCGAGCTTACCCTTTTCGTTCCTAGTCATACAAACGGGAACGCCCTCGATATTTTGCTTACCCAAGCGGTCGAAGGAATAGGTATTACCGCTATGCTCCTGTCTATACTCATCGATAGACAGAAGCTTTGCGTTTTCGTAATCCTTAAAAAGTTCTATTTTACGCATCTAATTTACCTCCCATATAGCCAAAACCTCTTCTCTTTACAGCGATATTGCGGTCGGCGCAGATTTCTTTTATTGTTTCAAGCGTTAAAACGGTCTTTTTATCGAAGATGGCGTTTCTTAGAGCACTATCGATAATTTGCTTGACCTTCTTGGGCTCGTATTCGGCAAGGTATTCCACACACGCCTTATCGAGCGTTATACCCGATTCGCCAAACGCTTCCAAGCGGCATTTGAAGACGAAATTTACCATTGCGGTTTTTTCGGTTTTATTTATTCTTGCGGTGGGAACAACGTCGCAATCCTCGGCAAGACGGCTTACCGTTGAATTTAGCTCGGAAGCAAACAAGAGGATTATTGCGCCCGAAAGGTTTACCGAAACGGCGGGATTATAGAGCTTAAACTTTCTACGGTAGCTATAATCGAGCATCTTTTGAAGCTCGGTTACTTGCTCCTCGTTAAGAGTATCGCAGTTGGAAAGGATAAACACGGTAGAAGCGTTTTTCGTTTCGGAAAGACTTCTTATAAAGACGTTTTCTCTTATGGGAGCGAAATCGTGGCTATTGAGCAAGGATGCGTCCAGCTCGACTATATCGCTTCCTACAAGG
>JAZRTL010000338.1:0-1899 GCA_045652025.1 Eubacteriales bacterium | reverse complement strand
TAACGAGTGGCTTTTGCTACTCGTTGTTTTTATTTTTGAGAGGTCTTTTTTGGGTTTAGTTTAGGTTCTTTTTAGGTTTTAGTTTAGGTTTTGTTGCATCGTAGCTAAGGGCGAGGAGGTGTAGGAGAAGGTCGGTTTGGGTATCGGTGAGAATAACCGAAACCCAATGGCGTTTATTCATATGATAAGCGGGATAGACCCCGCCAAACGCATCGAACGCGAAAGATGCCGAGAGCGGAACCTTTAGGTTAACAACGTCGACTATCTCGGTATCTTCTTCCCCAAGCTTGCTACGGGACACGCGCATTACGAGGGCATACCACTTTTTGTTGGCGGGGTGTCGAAGCACCGCCGTTTCGAAATCGTTTTCGAACGGATAGTCCGGCGAATCGCCATAGGTTTCCAAGCAATATTCAAATAGCTCTTTTTTAGTCATACCCTGCCCTCTTACTTTCACCGTTTTTATTTATAATAGCACATTAAAGCTCTTATTTCCACAACTTTTTCTATTTTTAGGGTGATTACGATTTATGACGATTTAATTAACTTCGTGTAACAAAACGGGGTTTATTATTGCAATTTGGGTTTTATTTGTTATACTAAAGCAAACTAAAATTTGCGGAGGCAGGTATGGTAGTAAAGAAAATTGTTAAGACGATTTTAGCCGTCGTAACTATTTTTGTAATACTTATAACCCTATTTATTTGCTCGTTTTTTATTAACCATAATTTTATAATTCGTTGGAGCTTAACCAAGGATTTTATGGACATTATCAACGACAACTCGCAGGTGGAAATTATTGAATCGAAGTCGGTTCACGGTAAGCTTAACGGCAACGGCAACGGCATTAACTATTTCGGCACCGTGCTTATAAAAGCAGAGACGGAGGAAAAATTAGCCGAGCTTTTGCCACTGCTTGACGAGGAGTTCGGAGCTGTTGGCTATATGCTTCAGCCCGACCCCACGGTTAACACCGACCTTATTGAGCACGTCTCGATTGAATATGACCACACCTTTATTGAGGGCGAAACCTATTACAGCATTTATTATTTTAACCTTTCCAATGAATACAGCTATCCGCTTGACATACGCGGACATTAATTAAAAAGCTTTAAAACGAATTACCCCAAAAAAACAGGAACCGTTACAAATGCGGTTCCTGTTTTATTGTATAAGAAAACCCCGCCATAGTGGCGGGGTTCAATTATGGCTATTGCCTATGCATATAGACAGAAAAACTCCGATTGTGTTAAATTAGTAAAGACCTGCCAGTCGAAACAAAAACACAATCGGAGGACATTAAAATGTTTGAGAAAAAAGTAAATTTTAACGCCAGCAATAGTTTAGCACACACAAAATGGAATTGCAAGTATCATATAGTGTTTGCCCCAAAGTATCGACGAAAAGTGTTTTTCGAAGAAAAACGCTTGGAGATAAGAGAAATATTGCGCACCTTGTGCCAATGGAAAGGAGTGGAAATAATAGAAGGAGAAGTATGCCCAGACCATATACATATATTGGTGAGTATACCACCCAAATTGAGCGTATCGAGTTTCATGGGATACTTGAAAGGGAAGAGTAGTTTGATGATATTCCAAAAATACGGAAACCTGAAATTTGCATATCGAAACCGTGAGTTTTGGTGTAAAGGGTATTATGTTGATACAGTGGGCAAGAATACGAAAGCCATAAAAGAATACATAGGCGAACAACTGAAACGAGACCAAGAGAGCGATCAGTTGAGTATGTACGACCCGAGAGACCCGTTTACGGGTAGCAAGTAACAAATGCATGGCTGGCAGGCCAATTAAAAGCGCACTTGTGCGATTCCAGTAGTGTTTAGGGCTATGCCCGAAAATGAAATACCGCCCGCTATGCGGGCCGATATTTATTATTACT
>JAZRTL010000337.1:0-1358 GCA_045652025.1 Eubacteriales bacterium | reverse complement strand
AAGATTATCGATACCGATGAAAATTGTCCTACTCTTACCTTTAACACTATCGCGCGTCACCAATCTCGCATCGTTCGTACTCGCGTTGCATCCAATAAATCTCCTTGGCTCGCTCTTACCAACGTCGGCGATGTTTATAACGTTCCGATCTCTCACGGCGAAGGACGCTTCCTTGCAAGCCAAGAGCTTATTGATCAACTTGTTGCAAACGGTCAGGTTGCTACCCAATACGTCGATATCGACGGTAACGCTACCGGCGACGTTCATTATAACCCCAACGGCTCTATTTGCGCTATCGAGGGTATCACCTCGCCCGATGGCAGAGTGTTCGGTAAAATGGGCCATAGCGAACGTATCGGTGCAGGTCTTTATAAGAACGTTCCCGGTGAATATAATATAAGAATGTTCGAGGCAGCCGTTAAATATTTTAAATAATAGGAGCTTTGTGTAATGCAAATTAAATCAGATATCGAAATTGCCCAAAGCTGTCAGCTTAAGCATATTGATGAAATTGCAAAAACCGCTCACGTTGACGAAAAATATATCGAGCATTACGGTAAATATAAAGCAAAGGTGGACCTTTCCTTGCTCGAAGAAAGCAAAAGGGAAGACGGCAAGCTTATTCTTGTTACCGCAATCACTCCCACCCCTGCTGGTGAGGGTAAAACAACCACAACAATCGGACTTGCCGATGGCTTAAGGCGCATCGGCAAGGACGTTACCGTTGCCCTACGTGAGCCCTCTTTGGGTCCCGTCTTTGGTATAAAGGGCGGTGCTGCGGGCGGTGGATATGCTCAGGTTGTTCCTATGGAGGATATTAACCTTCACTTCACGGGCGATTTCCATGCAATCGGCGTTGCAAATAACCTTCTCGCCGCTATGATCGATAACCATATCATGCAAGGTAACGAGCTTGGTATCGACGTAACCCGTATAACGTGGAAGCGTTGTGTCGATATGAACGACCGTCAGCTTCGCTTTATTGTTGACGGTATGGGCGGTAAGGCAAACGGCACACCCCGCGAGGATGGCTTCGATATAACCGTCGCGTCCGAAATTATGGCTATACTTTGCTTGGCTACCTCTATTTCGGATTTAAGAACACGCTTGTCTAATATTATCATCGGCTATAATTATGCGGGCGAGCCCGTAAGATGTGGCCAGCTTAAAGCCCAAGGTGCAATGACTGCTCTTTTAAAGGACGCTTTAAAGCCCAATTTGGTACAAACGCTCGGGGGCCCTCCCGCGTTCGTCCATGGCGGTCCTGTTGCTAATATTGCCCATGGCTGTAATCCGGTTATGGCAACTAAAATCGCGCATAAAATGGGCGATTATACCGTTACCGAGGCGGGCTTTGG
>JAZRTL010000336.1:0-2263 GCA_045652025.1 Eubacteriales bacterium | reverse complement strand
TACCGGCTATCTTTCTCCCGTAAAAACGCTAATGCTTTGGTTCAAGGATAATAAGGGGCTTGCAACAGGTCTTGCCGTTGCGGGCTTTGGCGCGGCGAAGGCAATCGCAACTCCTATTATGGAATGGATGCTCAAAAACCTTGGCGACGGCGCAATTTACAAGATGTTCTTTATTCTTGCTATCGTTTATTTCGTTATGATGTTCGTTGGCCACCTTCTTCTTAAGAAGCCGGACGATTGGCACGAGCCCACCAACGCTTCCGAAAAGAAGAGCATTATGTCGGTTATCAAAACCCGTCCCGTGCTTAACTACGTTGGCATTTGGCTTATGTTCTATCTTAACATCACCTGCGGCTTGATGTTGATTTCCCAAGAAAAATATATCCTTAAATGCCTTGGCCTTTCGGTTGTTGTGTTCCCCGTTATTTCGGCAATATTTAACGCGGGTGGTCGTCTTGGATTTTCTGCGGCGGGCGATAAATGTAAGGATAGAAACACTATCTATAAGGTTATCTTCGCGTTGTCTATTGCTTGCACCGCGGCGGTTATCTTAACCAAGGGTATCGTTAACGGTACCGGCAATTTGGTTCTGACCGCGCTCGTTGTTGTTCTTATTATGGTTGTAAACGCGGGCTACGGCGGCGGATTTTCCAACGTACCTACGCTCCTTTCCGACCATTACGGTATGTCCAACATTTCTGCAATCCACGGTATAACCCTTTCCGCTTGGGCTTTTGCGGGTCTAACGGGCAATAACTTGGCAAACCTTATTGTCGAAAAGTTCGGCGCAAATAGCAGCGCAGAGGGATACCAAGCGGTTCTTTACGTAACGCTTGCGCTCTATGCGGTAGCGCTCTTGCTTTCCTTTGTGTTTGTAAAGCGCATAAATAAGGACGAAATTAAAAACTAACCAAAAAAGTCCAAGCAAACGCTTGGACTTTTGCTTTTTGTCATTGACAAATGCGCTCGGATGTGATAGAATAGCCGAGTAATGCGGATGTGTCGGAATTGGCAGACGAGCCGGTCTTAGAAACCGGTGCATATGCGTGAAGGTTCAAGTCCTTTCATCCGCACCAAAAAGAAACGACAATTTTCGATAGAAGATTGTCGTTTCTTTTTGGTTCTTTTCACTTTTCTCTTTTCGTTCTTCTCTCTTCTCTCAAATTGTCGTTTCCAGATAAAAGATAAGAGCGAAGAGATAAAAGAAAAGGTAGCTTTGCTTCGCAAAGCGTTGATTTGAATAACACATTATGATATAATATATTCAGAGGTGATGATGAATGAACAGCCCTTTACTCGAGAAATCTCTCGATTTTGCAACACAAATCGTATTGTTTTATGAAGAGTTTTCCAAATCGAAAAAAGATACAAGTATCGCCAAGCAATTACTTCGCTCTGCAACAAGCATAGGTGCAAACATAAACGAAGCAGTTTACGGTAACAGTAGAGCAGATTTTATATCCAAGCTCCATATTTCACTCAAGGAAACGGGTGAAAGTATTTATTGGCTTACGCTTCTGAAAAGAACAAGTTTGATGGGATATAACTATGATGAACTCATTTCTCTTGCTGAAGAAATTAAGAGGATGCTTATTGCATCGCTTAATACCGCAAAGGAGAACGCAAAATGAAAATCCGAATAATCGGTTGCAGCGGTTCAGGCAAAACATATTTAGCAAATAGACTATCTGAAAAATACAATATACCTAATTTTGATTTAGACGATATTCAATGGGATAATAGCAAAAATTCATACGGTGTTAAGAGGCCTATTGAAAAGCGTGATCAAATGTTGAATGATATATTTAGACATACTAATTGGATTATAGATGGAGTTTATTATGCCTGGGTGCATAGAAGTTTTGAAGAAGCCGATATTATTTATGTGTTAGATATCCCCAAACACCTATATAAGTTTCGCATAATCAAACGATTTATCAAAAGAAAAATCGGTCTCGAAAAAGGCAAAAAAGAGACATTAAAATCCGTTTACAATCTCTTGAAGTGGACCGACACTTTTCAAAATATAAATATGAAAGAGATTATTAGAATTTTGGAAGCTTATAAAGAAAAAGTCGTATTCATAAAAAAGAAAGCCGAAATAAATAGAATACTAACCGATTAGCTATGCGATAGTTCGAATTCATACGCAAAAATGCCAAGAGTATTTTTTTCGTAGCCCATAGCCAAAACAAAAAAGCACTTGTAAAAGGCTACTTCTCATAAGGATGTTTTGAATATCCTATGAAACAAGCCGATTGAC
>JAZRTL010000335.1:0-1543 GCA_045652025.1 Eubacteriales bacterium | reverse complement strand
AGGTATATTATATTTATATAAGGCAATTTATATAAGGCAAGGCGAACGCGGATTTTTTGGTTAGTTCCTTTTTTATTAACTTCCGAACGCGCCCGCAGTTGCCGTATTATATTATCATAATATGTTTAATACTGTCGAAAGGGATACATAAAATGAAAAGAATTAAGCTTTCGCCTTCTGCGCTTGCTTGTGATTTTGCAAACGCCGGAGAACAAATTGCGCTTACCAAGGAGGGCGGCGCGGAATATTTACACCTCGACGTTATGGACGGCATTTTCGTCCCCAACATTTCTTTTGGTCAACCGGTTGTTAAATCGCTTAGAAAGTGCACCGACCTTGTTTTTGACGTGCATTTGATGATTACCGACCCGATTAGATACGTTGAGGATTTTGCAAACGCGGGTGCGGATATTATTACCATCCATTACGAAGCAACCGACGATTGTGTTGCGGCGCTTAAAAAGATTAAGGCATTGCGCAAAAAGACGGGTATTTCCATTAAGCCGAAAACCGAGGTTGATGCTATTATTCCCCTTTTGCCGCTTTGCGATTTGGTTTTAGTTATGACGGTTGAGCCCGGCTTTGGCGGTCAGAAGTTTATGGCGGATATGCTTCCAAAGGTGCGTCAACTTAAAGATTATGCAGATGCGAACGGTCTTGATTATGAGATTAGCATCGACGGCGGTGTTTCGGCAGAAAACGCAAGGGCTTGTGTTCTTGCGGGTGCGAACGTTTTGGTTGCGGGCAGCAGCGTTCTTGGAAAGAGCGACATTAAGCAAGCCGCAATGGATATTATTGCCGCAACGGTTATTGAATAGGAGCATATAATGGCTAATACACAGCGAAAGGCGACTTCGGCAAAGCAACCCGCACGCCGAAGAAAAAAGAAAAATCCCAACGCTTATCTTTATATTGGGGTTGGTTTATTTTTGATTTCCATAATACTTATTGCTACGATAATCTTCCTTACCGTTGGTTGTAACGACGAAAGCATTGACGAATCCTCTGCCGAAAGCTCGCAAGCCGTTAGCGAGCCAAGCGAAGAAGAATCCAGCGCGGCACCCTTGCAGACGGGCTGGGTTATTAAGGACGGCAAGAGCTATTATTACAACCAAAACGGCGACGCGCTTACGGGCGTTAACAGCATTGACGGAAGTATTTACGTTTTTGCAAGCGACGGAAGTATGAGCGTTGGTTGGGCGACAGTTGACGGCGCGACCTATTATCTCGGCAACGACGGCAAGGCACAAATCGGTTGGGCTACTATCGACGGAAACAAATATTACCTAAAGCCCGACGGCAAGATGGCGATCGGCAAGGTTGAAATTGACGGAAAGAACGAATTTTTCTCTGAATCGGGAATTTGGTTTGCTTTGGCTAACCCTTGGAACGAGGTTGAGGTTACGGACAGCTCGCTTTTGGTTAAGCTCCCCGCGGCTTACGGCCACGCTACGAAGGGTTTGGTCCACAAGGATTGCTACGACGACCTTATGGCGATGATGGACGATTGTTACAGAGAAACAAAAAAGGACGTTTACGTTAT
>JAZRTL010000334.1:0-10184 GCA_045652025.1 Eubacteriales bacterium | reverse complement strand
AGGAACGTTGAAGTCGCAACGAACAAGCACGCGCTTGCCGGCAACCTTAAGATCTTCAACAGACTTTTTTGCGTTCATGGTGAATTCTCCTTAAAATTTAACAGAATTTATATTTTATATTATTTCATAATATAACACGTTAATTATACACCGATTTTTTCCATAAATCAAGGGTTTATACAAATTTCTCGGCACAATATTGCTCGAAGGTCTTTTTGCCTTGCCTTAGCGAGCTCGAAAGGCGCGAGCCGTAGCCAAAGTAATCCACAATCGCCTTGGTCGTAGGGGTTTTAATTGTTTCTATCGCCGAGCCGTAGATATGGGCGAAATCGAAGGTAATGCTATCGCAAATCGTCTTTATCATAACCGCCTCGGAGTTGCTGTTCAGATAGAGCGCAAGCTGGGAATTTATATAAGCGTCGCGCATTGTCTTACCGCCTATCGCACAGGTCGCGCTTATTATTGCCGAAACGTATTTTTTATAGCTTTCGTCTTTATTTTCAATGGTTTTCGGGATAGAGATAACCCTCGCGTCCTCGCTTAGAAGACAAAAATATTCGCTTTGCTCCTCGCTTGATTTCGGCATAGGAAGAACGCCGTAGTTACTTCCCTTTTTGGTGCCGTCGCGAAGCGCGTAAAGATAGGAAAGCTCGTTGGAGAAGAAGGCAAGTCGCCCATCCTCAAACACGGTAGCAAGCTCCTCGCCTTCGGCGGGGTATCTACCGCGAACGTTGTAATGGCTCATAAGCTTTTCCGCAACCGAAACGACGGTATCGGTGTCCATTGTAACGGTTACGGGGTTTTTATAGGTGTTATCTATCAATTTGCTTCCCGTCGAGGCGAAAATTGCCAAGGGGTAGGTGTTCGTTGTATCGTAAGCGCCAAAAGCGAAAACGTCGGTGTTCAAATCCGCGCTTGAGTGGTTATAAACCTTTGCCGCGGACGAACGGCAGTATTCATCGAATTTATCCCAAGTCCACTTCCCTTGCATCGCAAGAGTTTCTATATCCGGGTCGCCCTCGGTGGTTACAACAAGGTCGCGGTTAAAGAACATAACGTTCGCTTTATCATAAACCAGCGCGGTCGGGTCGCCTATCATATATAAAGAGTTGTTTGTCGCGAGCGATTTCGAAAGCTTTTCGTCAAAAAAACCGTTCTCGATATTAAAATCGGGCAATGTGTTAAAATCACCCAAAAGCCCTGCGGTGTAAAGCTTTACGGTTTCTGTTGCCGAAACCGAAATCATATCGCAAGCGTGGGTTCCGGAAAGAAGCGCTTCCGAAAGCTCGTCGAAAAGCTCGTCGCTTGTAACCTGACGAACGACAACGTTTGCGCTGTATTTATCGCGCAGGAAGGTATTGCGCTCCTCTAAAACCTTGCTTATCGTGCCGGTAAGCGTTTCGCCTTGGTGAAAGGCGGTTACGTCGTCGGTTAGAATAACAAAATCCGTGTTAGCGGTGCTTTCGTTGTCGATTTGGGGCAACTGCGATTCTAATTGCTCGTATAAATCGGCATCGCTTTCGATATTAGAGCTTTCGCTCGGATATTCTACGTTTTCGCAAGCAACCAGCGCAATGAATAGCGCGACGAGAAGTAGCGAAATGAATTTTTTCATATTTTCTGCTCCTAAAATCAAAATAAAGGGCGTAATTCCGCTCGGAACTGTTCCACGTGAAACGAGGTTGTTTCGCAGAACGTCAACGTTCCACGTGAAACAAATTAAAATTCAAAAGCCAAAACGTTCCACGTGAAACGTTTAGTTAAAAACGGGACGAACGGTTGTATCGGTGTTATTTGTGCCAACCGAAATAATCTCGAACCTTTCGGGTTGGGCGGTGCGGTATTTATAGTCGGTCGCGTATTCAACGGGAATAACCGCTTGCAAACCGCATTCGAGATACACTATAACCTCCCCGTTTGTGTTTGTAAACACGGGAAAGCCGACAAAAAGACCGCCATAGTTGTTCTTTAAATATTCAAGCGCGTCGGTTGTTGCGAATTGGCGATATGCCTTGTGCAAGAACATTTCTGCGCTGTTTGCCTCGACCGTTGCGGCATCCATAAGCTTTTTGTGCTTCGACGGGATAAGGTTTTTGGCGTCGCCCGCTTGAATTGCGGCTTTAAGCACGCGTTGGATAACAAGGTCGGTGTAGCGTATTGTAGGGTTAAAGAAGGAAACGATATGGTCGCAACCGCAAAACGCGTTGGGCGATGGCTCGGTGGAATATACCGCGCGGGGTATGTTGTTGGCAATCGCATCACAAACAAAGCCGTAATAGGGCGATTTCTTTGCCTTTTCGGCGATTCTCGCGGTTAAAAGCGCGGGGCTTTCCTCGGTATATTGCTCGCCGATGAGGTTACAAAGATATTTTAACATATCCTGCGGTACGCTCGCTCTGCCGTTGAAAATACAGGGCAACTTGTGTGCTATGGTGTACTTCCCTACCGCCTCGGCTGCAAAATAGCAAATCTCGCGTAGCATCGCGCGGGAGGTCGGCTCGCTTTCGCGTATAAAATCGGTAATTTGCTGGTTATCGTTGCGAACGTAAATGCGGTTAAAGCGAATACAATCAAGCCCGCCGCGCGCGGCGCGTTTTGCTCTTAATTGCTCGGAAAGCATATACATATTATCGATAACGTCGGCGTACGGCGCGTATTTGTTGGCGAGCAACATAACAGACGAACGGTTTTTCGCTTCTCTAAGCTGGTCAATCTCGTTATAAAGGCATCTGCCGCATATATGCACAACGCTTTCGTCAACGGTAATGTCTTGGATGTTAAGCGCGCTGTCGAGCTCTATCATAATCGAAATAGCAAGCTTGTCCCCGTCTTTTGCAAGGTTGCAAAGCTCATATACTATCTCGGGCGGAAGCATATCGCTTCGCATCGCGTAGGTCGCAACGGAAGCTCGGCGCTTTCTCGCCTCGGTATCTAACGGAGAATTTTCACAAGCGTATTCACAAACGTCCGCAACGTGAATACCCAACTTCCAGCCGTCTTGGGTCGGATAAAGCGAATAGGCGCAGGAGGTCGGCGTATCGACAGTTTCGGTGAATGCAAAAATCGCCTTCCCGCGAAAATCAAGACGGCGCGACAGCTGCGCGGAAATACTAAGCCGCCTTGCGCTGTCCGCTTGTTCAAGAACGCTTTTAGGGAACTCGCCGTAAAAAATGCTTTCTGCTATGTTCATATAAGATGCCCGCCTTTCGTGCATATGATATATGTAATCATTTTAATTTTACCCTATATATTTTGCTCTGTCAAGAGATTTTTATAGACCGAAATTGTAAACAATTTTCTTTCCCTTAACTCCCCTTTTCTTCCCCGCGCCAAAACCTATTTTATCAACTCTTTCCCCCTCCCCTTATCTATTTTGTAAGAACCTTGCTCTTTGCACTCTCGAAAACATTATGTAAACCAAGCGCAAAACCCGAAATTAAAACTCGTTTGCCCGTTTTGCCAAAGTTAACCCAACAATCTTACGGGACTTAACCCAACCCACTCTAAAGCATTATGTAAACCGAAACGGCGAAATTATATCCGCTTTCCTCTACACCCAAAAAATTCCCCTTTCGTCGAGAGTGCGATAAGCGCCCTCGGCGACATTATGTAAACCAAGTGCAAGCGCGATTTTGGGTTATAGAAATAAAAAAGCGAGACCCCTTTAAAAGAGATCTCGCGAAAGGGCGCTGTCTTTAGTCGCTCTTTTTGGAAAGAACGTTGCTCAGCACGTGCCGGTAAATTCCCGTGAACTGCGCTTGCGCCTTTGCCAAGGCGTCTGGGGTTAGCTTCCCCTCGTCGCGAAGCTTTTTAATCGTTTTCGCCTTCTTCTCCAATCTTGCGAATTCGCGGTTGATGCTTCCCAATGCCGCGTTCGCGGTGGGGTCAGAGTAGTTTCTCATAGTTTTTCCTCCTAAATAAGTATTCAGGAAGGCAATAAAAAACGCCTATCCTGCGAAATGATATAATTCCCCCTTGGAATTATTATCAAATCACTTATATAGGCAAGAAAATATTTGCTTTTGTGCCTCTATAATATCATAGTTTTGCCCGCTTGTCAATAATTATATTCGATTTTTTCGGCGGTTGGAGGTAGGGAAGTGTGCCAACTATCACGCGAAATTATGTAAACTGCAACACCCAAAATGCCAAATAATTCTTCCGAGCGCCCAAGCGGGACTTAACCCAACCCACCTACAACGGCATTATGTAAACCGCGCGGGTGCAAAGCGAAAATATTTTATTCTCCTTAACGCCGTAGGCAATATAACTATGCGTAAGGGGGCCCCGCGAAAGATGCTTTCGTGGGGCAAAAGCATAATACAACTGCGAGGCGATCAACTCGCCAAATATATTTTGCAAATAAAATTGCGAGACTTCCTTGTGAGAAGTCTCGCAAAAGCTCCCTTTTCTTGTGGGTGATTTATACGGTGTGTTATTCGAAACGTTACGGAGTGCGGGGGGGTAGGGGTGTGTTTATTGATTTTATGGTTTATATATAACTCTCGGGTTAACGTATTCGATTTTAATGTCTAAATCGATGTTTTCGTCGGAATCATAGATAACAGTTCTTGTTACGTTGCCGTATTCATCGTATTCGTGTTCATTTTTGCTTGTTAAATTTCCGTTTCGGTCATATTTAGTATCTAATATCATATTGCCGTAATTGTCGCAACAAAATCTATTTTCGAAAACCACCTCGGTTTCGCTATCATACATAGTATGACAGATGGTGTTTCCGTTTTCGTCATATTCGTATTCGTAGCCCTCTATTACGGTTTCATCGGGATTGAGCTCGAACTCAAAACGAACGTTGCCGTTTTCGTCGTATTGATATGCGGTTTTGCCGGACCAAGCAGCGTTCGAGCCATATCGGGTATGAGCTGTTTTGTTTCCGTTTTCATCATATTCATACTCTTGCTTGTTGCTGATTTTTCCTTTGGAATCATATTCAATCCAAAGTGTCATATTGTTGTCTTCGTTAAATTCGCATTCTATCTTATCGATAAGTTTGCCGTCCGCGCCATATTCGAGGGTGCACAACGCGCGGCCGTTGTTATCGAGAATGCATTCGGTTTTTCTTTTGATTGTTCTGTTTCCGTTTTCGTCTACAGAATATATCGTTGTTATCTCCGTATTGTTGCTTTCTTTATAGGAATATTCATACTCGAGCTTGCTTTTTATTTTGCCGTTTTCATCGTAAGCAATATCCAGCGTAATGTCGCCATTTTCGTTATATTCTCGTTCGATTCTGTAAAATTCGCTTCCGTCGGAATCGTATTGAACAAAAAAGACAGAGTTTCCGTTTTCGTCAAAAGCTTCTTCGGTTCTGTTTTCTATGCTTCCGTCGGCATTGTACATTGTTGCAATGCTTTTATCGCTAAGCAATTCGAAATTATCGAGCAGTATTTTACAGTTTTTGTAGCTTCCGCAACGCCTTAAATTATTATAAGCGCCAAGATAATCGCCGCTTTCGATCTTTTTTAGCGCTTCGTTATATAATAGTTCCTTGTTTTCCATAAATAATCTCCTTTTGCTTGGCTTTTCTTTATTATATCGCACCCCTTGTCCTTTGTCAATATAACAAAAGCAGTGTCCCATTTTCGGGACACCGCTTTACTTTTTTGTTATCTTTTATCAAAGCTCGGGTTATACGCGTAAAAGTTCTTGTAATCCAGGTTATCCTGAACGATACGCAACGCATCACCGAAGTTACGAATTCAAATAAATGCCCAAAACCCATTGAAACACAAGGGTTTTAGACACTTTTGTTTTCGTTTTGTTTTTTCTTTTTGCCACTTTTCTTTTTCGTTTTTTATGATATAATAAATTTACTGACACATAAGAATTTGGAGAATTGACATATGTTAGTTCATGAATTTATTGATGGAAATAAACCTATTATGGTTTTGATTCACGGTCTTCTCACTCCTTGGCAGGTGTGGACACCGCAGATTGATGCATTCAAAACGCATTACAACATCTATGCAATCGCCCTAAATGCTCATACCGAGGAGAATTCTAGCGAATTTGTTTCGGTTTTGGCAGAGGCGGAGGGAATTATAAAATATTTCGAAAACAATGGTATTGATTCTGTTGATGTTCTTTGCGGTATATCTCTCGGTGGAAAGATTGCCCATGAAATTTGGAAAAGTGGCAGAGTGAGTGTTCAAAATCTCATTATGGACGGAGCTCCTTTGGTAGGATGCCCTAAATTCGCCATAAATTTTATGATAAAGAATTACAAGGACATAATACACAAGTCAAAAAAACGAGATGATAAAGTTATAGCGAATTTTAAAAAATATTTTCTTCCCGAAAAATACTTGGATAGTTATTTGAAAATTGCAGATTTATTCAACGATAAATCCATAGAAAATATTGTTAGTACGGTCTTTGCTGGCGGAAAACTTAGTGGCATTGAAAATAAAAGTAGAATACTTTTTATCCACGGTACAAAGGGAAACGAGATTCTATCTAAAAAATCCGCAAAACTCATGAAGAAATATTACCCTATAACCGAGGTGGTTTGCTTTAAAGGTGATGCCCACTGCTACAAAGCAATATATCAATCAGAAAAATGGATTGAGGTTGTAAAAGATTTTTTGAAATAATTAGAAATGCTTATAACCAATAAAACCAATACGTCAAATAGAAAAAAGCAGATGGGTTCTCCCCACCTGCTTTTTTTGTTATACAATTACCTCTTATCAAAACTCGGGTTATAAGCGTAAAAATTCTTATAATCCAAATTATCCTGAACGATACGCAACGCATCGGTGAATTTACTAATTCAAATAAATGCCCAAAAGCCGTCGAAATACAATGGATTTGGTACTTTTGGTTTTTGTCGTTATTCACTCGTATACCACACTTTTTTAATTGTGTTGTGCTTTACTTTTTTGAAAAAGTATGTTATAAAAACGAAGGGGTGATAATATGTGTTATTTTCTTTATGGTGCAGTAAATTACGGCATAAATACAGATGATTATAAAAAAGCAACAAATGACAACGAAATTCATTTTAATTGCGGTGATGTAAAGGCCGTAAATGATTGTGTTAAAACCTGCGGTGGGGGCTACAGAATAACGTTTAATCACTGCGATTGCGATACCGCCATAGGTCAAAAGCACACAAACAAAGAACAATTAAAAGATTTTGAAGAGCTTCTACTTAATTTAAGAGATGTTCGTGGAATAAAATATGTCTTGATAAGCAAAAACTGGTGGGAAGAAACCAACAATAAACAACAAACGGTGCATATAAACGATATTGATATTTTGTACTTTCTAGCAAATATGGAAGACAACTGTTTATATAAGATAGAGTTGTATAAAAAATACTATTGAATTAAAACAAAAAACTCAAAGAATAGATGAGTTTTTCATCTGCTTTTTAAAAAGTTTTTTGGGTTTTAAAAGGGGCTTTTTTCAAAAAGCCCCTTTTTGTTTATGCCGTTATGCCGTTTATCTCTTGTCAAACGCAGGGTTATAAGCGTAAAAGTTCTTGTAATCCAAATTATCCTGAACGATGCGGAGTGCATCACCGAAGCGTTGGAAATGGACTATTTCGCGTTCGCGGAGGAACTTTATGGGGTCGGCGACGTCGGGGTCATCGCAAAACCGAAGAATATTATCGTAGGTCTTGCGCGCCTTTTGCTCTGCCGCGAGGTCCTCTGTTAAATCGGCGATAGGGTCGCCCGTGGATTGAAAATAGCTTGCCGTAAAAGGAACTCCGCTTGCGGCAACGGGGTAAAGACCGGTTGTGTGATCGACGTAATATGCATCGAATCCGCTTGCTTTTATCTCGTCGAGAGTTAGGTCGCGCGTTAGCTGATATACGATAGCGCAAATCATTTCCATATGGGCGAGTTCCTCGGTTCCGATATCGGAGAGGATGCCGATGGCCTCGTTATAGGGCATAGTATAGCGTTGGGAGAGGTAGCGCATTGCGGCACCAAGCTCGCCATCGGGGCCGCCGAACTGCGAAATTATCATTTTTGCAAGCGCGGCATTGGTGTTCTTTATTTTAACGGGGTATTGAAGTTTTTTATCATAGGTCCACATTATCTGCCCTCCTCCTTATCTGTTTCGTCAATCGACTGCCAGGGCCAAGCGCCGCTTACCCAGCGCCAGCCGCCGTTTTGGGTGTTTACGGGGGAGTTGGAGGTTAACGGCCCGTACATATTTTCGTATTCGGCGGTTGCTTCGCCGAGCATTTTTACCGCGCGTGAATGTTTTTCGAGCGCTTTGCGGTTGTTGGGGTGGCAATCGAGATAAAGAGCGCATTCGTGTGCTACAAAGGAGTATGCCTGCACCTTGTTCATAAGCGTTTCGCGTTTTCTGTCTGCCATTAATGCGCCCTCCTTTTCGAGCCGTAAAAGGGAAGATTAAGGTCGGCAAAAAGTGTTCCGTTTTTTAGTGCTTTTTCGTCGTCGTAGAGGTTTTCGAACCGCTGGAACGGAACGTAAGCCATTGCAAGAGAAACGTGGGCAGGGAAGGTGCTTTCCTGCATTTCGGGCATTTCGGGCGCTTGGTCCATACAGTAGAGCCCGCATTGGTTTTCAAACATTGATTTTCATCCTTTTTTCGGGTTATTTTTCCAAGAACCGCCAAAGGGGTTCTTAATGAAAGTATATGCCGAGAGGGTGGAATTTGTTTTTGTGGTTAGGGGGGATATGGTTTCGGTTGAAGTTGTTACATTTACGGCGGGGTTAAAAAGCGGAAAGGGGCAAGCCCTTTTTTTCAAAATACGATATCCGTTTAACATAAACATGGATGGTCTTTATCAATTGTCGCAGAGGGGTAGAAAATTTCACATTTATGTGCTATAATTGGTAAAACTTGCTTTTGGGCAAAGAAACGGAGGTTGTCTATATGGTTAGACTTCGTTCTTCCTTCTAATCGGTAGAAGGAAAATATTTTAATCCTTCTATCGTTTGTAAAACATAGGAGGTTAACATGAAAAAATACGAATACAAAAATTGCCGATATTTTATCGGGGCATTGGTTGCAATCCTTTGCAGTAATCTTTTTGCCGTTTCTCTGCAATTCTTTAAGGGCGATGTATTGGACTATGCAGTTGCAGGAGATATGAGCAACACCATTCTTTACGGTGCATTATTGATTGCATTTATTCTTTGCGAAGTTCTTTTTTACTTTATCTACAAGAGACAATCAGCAAAGTTTGTAATCGGATGTACAAGGAACTTAAAGCAAGATATTTTTGCAAGTATATTCTCTCGCAGTTATGTTTCCTACAAAGAGCACCCTCAGGGAGAATATCTGTCAAAGTATTCAAACGAAGCAGACACTATTAAAGACCGTCGGTTCAATATGCTTCCGATGTTTTGGGACATATTATCTAAGATTATCTTCGTGAGCGTTGCTTTGTTTCTGCTGGATTGGCGAATTGCTATTATCACAATCGCTTTGCTCACAACACCGCTATATATTCCCAAACTGATTGAAAAGCCTTTGCAAAAGGCACAGTCTGAGACGATAGAAGCAGTAGAAAAAGCACTCGCAAAAGCAACCGATTTTCTGTCAGGTTTTGAAATCATCAAAAACTATTCAGCAGAGAAAAAGATAATCTCTAAGTTCAAGTCAGCCAATGACACGGCGATGGATAAATGTTTGCAGGAAACACAATTAGATGCAGTTGCTCAACTGATAACTACCTTAATTTCCTACTTATCATATTTCATTGTTCTTGCATGTTCTGCTTGGCTTGTATGGAAAGGCGATTTTACTGCAGGTGACTTCTTTATTGCAATCGGCATGATTGACCAATTGTCCTACCCGTTAATTTCGTTGGCAGGCATCACTCGGCAACTAATTGCGATAAAACCGACATGTCAAAAGATGAACGAGTTCCTTAAAAATGAGATGCTCGTTCAAGAGGTTAATGCTGACTATTCATTTAAGGAAAGTATTCAATTCCAGAATGTGCATTTTGCATATGGTTCAGCAACCCCCATTCTAAACGGTTTAAATTTGACCATAGAAAAAGGGAAACGCTATCTAATGCAAGGTCCAAGCGGTTGCGGAAAAACAACGGCGGTTAATCTGTTGTTGCGTTATTATGATGTAAATAGTGGCGAAATCATTATTGACGACAATAGGATTGATACTTTTAACAGCACATACGGTTTCATGACTGTTGTTCGCCAAGAAGCAACATT
>JAZRTL010000333.1:0-10006 GCA_045652025.1 Eubacteriales bacterium | reverse complement strand
CAGGCGGCGGTGTTGCTCTTTGCGACTGTATTCCTGCTGTTGCGGCTTTGGTTGACCAATATGAAGGCGATATCGAAACAGGTGTTAGAATCGTGCTTCGCGCTCTCGAGGAGCCGGTTCGCCAAATCGCAGAAAATGCCGGATTTGAGGGCTCGGTTATCGTTCAGCGCGTAAAGAGCGAACCCAAGGGTATCGGCTTCGATGCATATAACGAAAAGTTCGTTGATATGATCGAAAACGGCATTGTTGATCCTACAAAGGTTACCAGAAGTGCATTGCAAAACGCTGCAAGTGTTGCTTCTATGGTTCTCACTACCGAAGCTTTGGTTGCCGATAAAAAGGAAGACCCCGCAGTAGCAGCAGCTAATGCCGCAGCAATGGCTGGCGGTATGGGCGGCGGAATGTATTAATAATCGCTGACAGCGCAATCAAAAACTACAGTTTTTGATTGATTTGGATTTTTGTACGTTCGCACCTCGCGCCTTGATATGCTATGCATATCTTCGACACTCGCAAAAATCATAGGTGTTAAAACCAAGGCGCATGTCCTTGGTTTTAACAGAAATTAAAAATAAAAATCCTCTGCTTTCGCAGAGGATTTTGTTGTTATTCGGGAAGCTTGTCGGAAAACATAATGAGATTAGAGGTAACCATTTCGTTTTCACTTAAAGGTTTAAATGTTCCATTTTCATAAAGCTTATCTAAAACCATCATGGCAACAGTATTGCCAATGAATCCGTCGACACTCCAACTTATAACCAAGTCGCGCATATGCTGTGGGAATGAATTAGCATATTGCGAAGCAATGTCCAATGCAAATCCTGCAATCTTTTCATAAAACTTGTCGTTCAATTTAGGGAGCATCTCTTCGAAGTTGTTTAGCGTTCCTTTGTATATCATAATATTGGGTTTGCCGTTATTATCAATAAACTTTTTCTCGCGTAATCTTTGGAATTTTTCTGAATTAGCGGCGCTTTCTACGAGAGAACCGGTAAAATGTTCGTATAAGTATTCATAGTCTGTATGCAGATTATTTCCCCAACCGCCTTTTCGCGAAGAAAATCCGGAATCTATGGACCAAGAGGCGATGGGGTATTTCGCAGAATCTCTCCACATACTGCCGCAAGCATTATATTTATTTAAATCATATTTAGAAACATAATCCTTGTCGCTTTGTTCTGCTTTTAAATCTACAAACGCTATATATTCACCGCCTTCTGTTGTTTTTATATAGTATTTTGAAAGGTCATAAATTGCGCCGATGGCGTTCATTTGAATTCCGCGGACAATCGCGGCAGCTTCAAAAATTTCGTAATTACCATCGGGGATATAAACTTTATCCTTAATTATTTTTAATGTTTCTCTAACGTTTGGAACGTATTCTTTAACTAACATTTCGGCAACTTCAAATTGTTTTTTCGCAATTATATCATTGAATTCAGCAGAATATGTCAATGGACTGAATTTTACGTAAGTTGTATATTTGTTTTTCTTGGTTAGAGTTAAATATCCGTTTGATTCAAGCATTTGAATTTTATCTTCGATAAAAACAGGAGTAAGCCCTAATTCTTCTGCTATTTCATTTTTTGTTTTAGGTTCGAAATATACACTGTAAACTATATTAAGATTCAAACTGTCATTAAGATATTTTTCCGGACCTCCTCCTTGTCCGGGACTACCGCTGTGTCCGAAATTGATCGCCGTAACCGGATTTAAACCTAATCTACCGATTTTTCTTTCCATGTTGTAACCTTCCTTTAAATCATTTCGTGCTTTGTTTAGATGCCATTTAACAGTTCCTTTAGGCATTTTTAACTCTTTTGCTATTGAAGAGACCGATTTATTCTCGTAATAGAACATAAAAACAATTTTTCTGCGTTTTTCTGTAAGAAAAGCAATTTCACGCCTTAAAAGCAAAAGAGCTTCATCGTCTTCACCCAATTCATATTCTTCATAATAAGGAATTTGCATACCGTCAATTGAAATACCTTCTTGTTTTTTCTTTTGTGAAACATATCTTGAATATGTAAACTCGCTTATTCTCCAAATATATCCCTCAATATTATGTATTTCTTCACTTTTTAAAAGGGAAGTATAAACATTTTTTACGATTTCTGCGCTTAAATCTTCCGCTTCTTCATAAGAAAAAGATTTTTTTACAGCAAAACCGTAAATCTTTTGAAGATATTCGGTTATGATGCTATCTGCTTCTTGTTTGTTCATGTTCTATTACCTCGGCGCCGTTTGACTATATAGTGCAAAAATAATTTAAAAGGTTGGCACATTATAAAAAATTATATCATATTTTTTTGAATTATAAAATAGTAGAAACAAAATCCCTTGACAACTTTAAAATATGGTGTTATAATCACAACAAGTTAATAATAAACCGTTGAAGCGGAGATAAAGGCAAAATACGCCCATACAGAGAACCCGTGTGGCTGAGATTCGGGTTGGAAACAGTTTGTCAAATGGACCGCCGAGGGCGAGGAGGAAATGCATTTTCGCAAAGTATTCCAAGACGTTTTGGCATACGTTAATTGCTATGGATATGGTTGTATCCAAAGAGCGCATAGTTACTATGAATCAAGGTGGCACCGCGGATTAGATATTGCTTTAATTCGTCCTTGGCAGATAGAAGAATTCTGTCAAGGATTTTTATTTTGGAGAAATGATATGCTACTTGATAAACGATGGCGACGTTCCTATTAAATTAATTGTTTCTATATTTGATTATTTGGAGGAATTATATAATGAACATTAAAAACGTCGATTTTTCGACATATCTTAAAAACTATCCCGATGAAAACGGTTATTTCGGTAGCTTTGGCGGTGCTTATATCTCGCCCGAGCTAAAAAAAGCTATGGACGAAATTACCGAGGCATATTTTACAATTTGTAAATCGCGTAAGTTTATCGCCGAGCTTCGTCGTATCCGTAAGGAGTTCCAAGGTAGACCTACTCCTATTTCGCATCTTGAGCGCCTTTCCAATAAGCTTGGTAACGTCCAGCTTTACGTTAAGAGAGAAGACCTTAACCATACCGGCGCACATAAGCTAAATCACTGTATGGGCGAAGTGCTTCTTGCTAAATATATGGGCAAGAAGAAGGTTATTGCCGAAACGGGCGCAGGTCAACACGGCGTTGCTATGGCTACCGCCGCTGCATACTTCGGTATGGAATGCGATATTTATATGGGCGCAGTTGATATAAAGAAGCAAGCTCCTAACGTTGCAAGAATGAAAATTTTGGGCGCGAACGTTGTAGAGGTTACCCATGGTCTTCAAACGCTTAAGGAAGCGGTAGATGCCGCTTTCGAGGCGTATGCAAGAGAATATAAGGATGCTATCTATTGCATCGGCTCTGTTGTTGGTCCCCATCCGTTTCCGATGATGGTGCGCGATTTCCAAAGCATTGTTGGTATCGAGGCACGCGAGCAATTTATTGAAATGACGGGCGAGCTTCCCGATGCTATCGTAGCTTGTGTTGGCGGTGGCTCTAATGCCGCGGGCTTCTTCTCGGGCTTCCTAAACGACCCCGTTGATATTTACGGTGTTGAGCCGCTTGGCAGAGGTACAAAGCTTGGCGACCACGCGGCAAGTCTTCAGTATGGTACCGAGGGCGTTATGCACGGCTTTAATAGTATTATGCTAAAGGACGAAAACGGCGACCCCGCTCCCGTATATTCGGTTGCGAGCGGCTTGGACTATCCCTCCAGCGGCCCCGAACACGCCTTCCTTCACACCTTGGGTAGAGTTAAATACGACGTTGTTAACGATGACGATACTATCGATGCATTCTTTACTTTGTCGCGTCTTGAGGGTATTATTCCTGCTATCGAAAGCTCCCATGCCGTTGCTTACGGTATGAAGCTTGCTAAAGAAATGGGCAAGGGCTCTGTTCTTATTAACCTCTCGGGTAGAGGCGATAAGGATATGGACTATATCATCGAGCAATACGGTATTAGATAATTTAAAAGGTTTGGCTTATGCGTTGTATCCGTAAGGGTACAACGCATAGTTTCTTGAATTCGATACAATAAATCTAAAGTGGTGATGGTTTTGGAACACAAAGAATACATCAATATAAAAGAGGGTTCGAATACCGCTATTTTGTTTATTCATGGGATTCTCGGTACCCCAAATCATTTTAATGATTTTATACCCCTAATTCCAAAATCGTTTTCTGTATATAATATGCTTTTAGACGGTCACGGAAAAGGAGTTAGGGATTTTTCTAAAACGTCAATGAAGAAATGGGAAGCACAAGTTGCTTCTGTTGTTGAAGAATTATCTGAAACCCATGAGAAAATATATATAGTCGCTCACTCGTTAGGAACACTTTTGGCATTTGAACAAGCTCTTAAAAATAAAAAAATCTGCAAATTGTTCTTCCTTGCGGCTCCATTAAGTTTATTTATAAAACCTAAAATACTTGTGATTTCATTAAAGGTTTATTTTGATAAGATAAGACCTAATGATTACGAAGCATTATCGGCGAAAAATTGTTATGGTATCGGAAAAGATAAAAATCCCTTTAACTATATTGGGTGGATACCGAGATTTATAGAATTGTTTATAAAAATTCGGCAAACTCGTAAAACTATAAATCTATTAAATACGCCTTGTTTTGTATATCAATCCAAAAAAGACGAAATGGTTTCAAAAAAGAGTCTAAGGTATTTAAAGCAAAATCCGAAAATTAAAATATATTTGCTTGAACGTTCGGGACATTCTTATTACGAAAAAACCGATTGGGATTTTTTGCTAAATGAATTTATTAAAATGATTAATTCGAACTGAATAAAATCTTAAACAAGTAGCGTTCCGATTAAAATGTTCTGCTTCCGAAAAAGAAAAGATGCACGAGAATTTTGTGCATCTTTTTTAATGTCCTTAAGTTTTTTTATTCCTGCTTTGCCATAACCAAAGCGCAAACAATAAAAACGCCAACAAACACGCCAAGCAATAAACCAAATAATAACATAAAAAAACCTCCCCTGCGATTATTATTTCGCCAAAGGAGGTTTTTATAATTAAATTTCTCTAAAAGCCATCTTTCCGTCGTAAAATGTTTTTTCCAACCAAGTTAACGACCATTCCATCCATCTTGCAACGTAGGGAAGATGATAAATATCTTCCATCCCGTCGGGAGCGGTTTCTGCGGTTGCTCTGCCAAGACCGTGGCAACCCATAGGGAAGATATGAAGCTCGCATTCAATACCGTTGTCAATCAATGCGCGGGCAAACGCCAAGGAGTTTGCCGCAGGAACACAAGTGTCTGTTGCGGTGTGCCAAACAAAGCAAGGGCAGGTGCGTCCGTCAACCAACATATCCAAATTAGCGGTGTTGTTAAGCTCTTCGGTTCTGTCCCCGCCTAAGAGCGAATCGAAGGAGCCCTTGTGGGTAGGAACGTTGTTGGTAATAACGGGATAGGATAAAATCGCCGCGTTGGGCTTGCAAAGCTCGTTGTCAATACCTAACTTTTCTGCAATATCGCTTCTGTGCCAAGCGGTCGAAATATAACCCGCCAAATGTCCGCCCGCCGAAAAACCAATAACCGCAATTCTGTCGGGGTCAACACAAAATTCCTCGGCGTTGCTACGAACGAAAGCAATCGCCGCCGCGGCATCGTATAACGGGTTGTTAATCTTCGCTTTTTCGCCGACAATGTATCTAACCGTAAAGGTGTTATAGCCCGCTGCGAAATATGCGCTTGCAATCGGCTCTGCCTCGCGGTCTGAGGTCATTTCGTAACCGCCACCGGGAAACACAACCATCGCAGGACGTCTTTTGTTGGTAATCTCGGGAGATTTTGCGTGGATCATCATCTCGATCTTAACGTTTAAAGCACCGTCATAAATTTCGGTTTTATGAAGCTGTACTACTTGCATGATAAGCTCTCCTTGCTTTTATAAATGCTAAAATTAAAATAGAACCAAAAGAAAGAAATAAAATTATATTGCGCGTGTAGAAATAGACTGTTTTTGCTTGCGATGTTGCAATATCACAATATATAACGTCAACCGTAAGCGCTTGAGTGGAATTAATAATTCTGCCTTTATCGTCAATAAAAGCGGAAATGCCCGTGTTAGCTGCGCGTGCAACGTAACGGCTGTTTTCTATCGCTCTTATTTGTGAATGCCTTAGGTGGTTATAAATGCCAATACTGTCGTTAAACCAACTATCGTTTGTAACAACGGCTAAAAGCTCTGCGCCGTTTTCTACCTCGTCTGCAGAAAAGTCGCTGAATATAGAATCGAAGCAAACAAGCGCACCGATAGTTCCGGAATCGGTTTTAATAACCGTCGGCTCATCACCCTCATCGTAAGCGCCCGAATCCGCGCTAAACTCTGCAACAAAGGGGAATATCTCGCCAAGTGTATCAACAAAAGGAATAAATTCACCAAAAGGAACAAGATGTCTTTTGTCATAACGGTCGGAAATACTTCCGTCGGGCAAAATCGCAATAACTGAATTGTATTGCTCGCCGTCAACCCTGCAATTAACGCCCGTAACTACCGTTGTGTCATATTTTTGGGTTATATAAGCAATATCCTTATGTAAATTCCCGTTCTCGTAAAAGGTAACGGGGATAGCACTTTCGGGCAAAAGAATTAACTTTGCTCCGGTTTCTGCTGCTTGTTCGGTTAGCGCTAAATAGCGTGAATATATTTCGTCGCGGTTGGAAGCGCTCCATTTTTCGTTCGAAAGAACGTTGCCCTGTACAACTGCGGCTTTAACCGTGTTGTCCGAATTTGCTGGCAAATAAAGTAAAACCGTTCCCAAAATAGAATTAAAAGCTATAACAATCACGCCGATTATCGCAAAGCTTCTTTTTGGCTCTAGTAAACCGAGCGAGAAATAGCAACAGCTTAAAACAGTAATAAAGGTTATAAAAGCGTTGCCGAATAGCGAAGCGGTTTGAAGATAGGGAAGAAACCCAACCAAAGAAACCGAAACGCTTGTCCAAGGGAACGCGAGCGTGCCAAGCGATAAAACCCATTCAAGAATTACCCAAAGAGAAGCAAACCCAAAAGGGCTGTATCTCTCGCTTGGTATTAACCGCGAAAGCATCATAACCAACGCGCTAACAGAAGCGTGAAGCAATGGAATTAAAACACAAGAGCAGATAACGATAAATATCGCCTGCGCTTCGGTAAATCCAAACCGCTCGTATGGATAAAGCTCGGCTAAAAATAAATATATCGGGGTGTAAAACCCAATAAAGAACATAAAAAAGGGCATAAAAACTAAATTATACGCCCTTTTTTGTTTAATAAACAAATAGAATAAAAGAAACAGCGAAACAAACGAAAGAATAAACAATTCCTCTATGTAATAGGGAATAGATGCAATGATTCCTAAACACAAAAACAAAAGCGGCAGTAGCTTTTTGTTAATGGTAATGCCGTTTATTTTGCTAATAATGCCCTTAACCAATGGTTATACCCTCGGCTTTACCCTCTACAAAATAACCGCGGTAAGTTCTGCCCGTGTCGAAGGTGTAGGTAGCCATTTCGCCGTGAACGTATTCGCCATTTTCGTTAAGCACAAACCTTCCGTTCTCGTCCATAAGACGTGTATCCATAAGGTTGTTGCGGAACGAACCGTTGTAACGCTCGTTGTTAGCCCAGCTGTAAACTCCGTTGTCGCCGTGGCGCATATCGTCCTTAAAGTTGCCTTCGTAACGGTCGCCCGTTTCATAAATCATAACGCCGTAGCCGTTTTTAAGGTCATCGTTAAAGTTGCCGGTGTACTTCGCGCCGGAGGCCCAAGTGAAAACACCTTCGCCCTGACGAACGTCATGTTCAAAGTTGCCGTCATAGGAATTGCCGTTTGCATATTTAAACAACCCCTTGCCGTGCTTTTTGGAGTTTTCGAAGTTACCCTCGTAAATATCGCCGTTAGCGTATCTAAAAACGCCTGTGCCGCTAATTTCGTCGTTATAGAAGTTGCCTTCATAAACGTCGCCGGTTGCATAGTAGCTCATAATACCGTGCCCGTGGCGGCAACCGCCAACGATTTCGCCGGTATAAACGTCGCCGTTACTAAAGGTGATGGTGCGGTTATAGTAATCGAGAGTGGCGGTGTATTTTTCGTTCTCGCCCGCCTTAGCATCGCCATAGTTAATAGTGCCGTAAACGGGTTGACCGTTTTCCCATTCGCCAATAAACTTTGCGCCGTTAGCAAGCGTGGTGTATCTTCCGCCAAGTATGAAAATTATTAAAATAATTATCAAAACCGCGGCCATGGATAGTAATAAAAGTAATATCAACGGGTTGATCTTTTTCGTTTTTTTCATCTTAATATACCAAACCGAAAATTTAAGCTAAAACTTCATTAATAACGTCGCTAAAGGATTTAACAACGTCGGGAAGAATAACGGTTAAAGCCAACGTAACAACAAACAAAATCACAATACTTAAAATAACAAAAATAATCGAGGTATCCTTGTTTCCGTATTTGGATTTAGCCATCGAAACCTTTTCGGGTGCGATGTAATATTTATCGTCATCGGTTTTAATTACCGTTTCCGAAAATACTTCGTTTTTTCTAAAGGCGTGGCTTAACGCGGGTGTAATCTTAACGCCAAGATCCTCGGCGGAAATAGCCGTTTCGGGCGAGGTAGCGTCGATAGCAATAAGCGCTCTAACCATATTTCCAATAAATCTGTTGTTGTAATATACGCTAATTATCGCAATCGCGCCGCCAAGCATAAACATCCAGAGGATAGTAGTAATTTCCATCAAATCACCTTATTTAATAATGGATTTGCCTAACATATAAGGTCTTAATGCTTCGGGAATGTTAACGCTGCCGTCTTCATTAAGATTGTTTTCAATAAGTGCAATAAGCATTCTGGGAGGAGCAACAACGGTGTTGTTAAGAGTGTGAGCAAGGTACTTGCCGTTTTCGCCGTCAACACGAATCTTAAGTCTTCTTGCTTGTGCTTCGCCAAGGTTCGAGCAGGAGCCAACCTCAAAATACTTCTTCTGTCTGGGGGACCAAGCTTCAACGTCAACCGATTTAACCTTAAGGTCTGCAAGGTCGCCGGAGCAGCATTCGATAGTACGAACGGGAATATCAAGCGAGCGGAATAAATCAACGGTGTTCTGCCAAAGCTTGTCGAACCACATCATACTGTCCTCGGGCTTACAAATAACAACCATTTCCTGCTTTTCGAATTGGTGAATACGGTAAATGCCGCGTTCCTCAATACCGTGCGCGCCCTTTTCCTTACGGAAGCAAGGCGAATAGCTGGTTAAGGTTTTGGGAAGCTGAGCTTCGGGAATAATAGTATCGATATATCTACCTATCATAGAGTGCTCGCTTGTGCCGATAAGATAAAGGTCTTCGCCCTCGATCTTATACATCATTGCTTCCATTTCCGCAAAGCTCATAACGCCGGTAACAACGTTACTGCGAATCATAAAGGGAGGAATGCAATATTCAAAGCCGCGCTTTATCATAAAGTCGCGCGCGTAAGAAATAACGGCGGAATGGAGCTGTGCAATATCGCCGGTAAGATAGTAAAAGCCGTTGCCCGCAACCTTTCTTGCGGAATCAAGGTCCAAGCCGTTAAGCTTTTCAAGAATTTCGGCGTGGTACGGGATTTCAAAATCGGGAACAAGAGGTTCACCAAAGCGTTCAACCTCAACGTTTTCCTCGTCGCTTTTACCTATCGGAACAGAGGGGTCGATAATGTTGGGGATTCTCATCATAATGGCGGTAATCTTTTCGCCAACTTCCTTTTCCTCTGCGGTAAGCTCGTCAATTCTGCCACCGTCTTCGGCAATTCTGCGCTTAATAACCTCTGCTTCGTCGCGCTTGCCTTGTGCCATAAGACCGCCAATTTCCTTGGATGCCTTGTTTCTTGCCGCGCGAAGTGCTTCAACCTCTACCTTAATTTCGCGGTTGCGCTTATCAAGCTCAATAACCTCGTCAACAAGGGGGAGCTTGTCGTCTTGGAACTTCTTTTTTATATTTTCGCGAACAACGTCGGG
>JAZRTL010000332.1:0-2239 GCA_045652025.1 Eubacteriales bacterium | reverse complement strand
AAAATATCTTTTTTTGTAGCCCATAGACAGTAAAAATACCAAGTCAAATAAAAACTTAAGTTATGAATATATAATCGACTTGTTTCGACAAGTCGATTTTTGTTAGCAGTACTTCAACTATAACAAGAAACGTAGTAAAATTTAAATTATTGAAAATCCTAACTTATTATGCTATAATTTATTAAACGTAACGTAAACAAAACTTTAAAGGCAAAACCTATGCTTGACTATAAGAATAAATTTTTCTCTATCCTTGGCGATTCGCTAAGCGCGCTTGAGGGTTATAGCGAACCGCCCGACTCCGCGTTTTACGAGGGCGGAACAAAATACCTTGCAGGTGTTGTAACCCCTACTGACACTTGGTGGGGAAGGGTAATACAGTCGCTCGGTGGAGAACTGCTCGTTAATAATTCTATCGCGGGTAGTACTGTTTGCCGTCACCCCCAATGCATTGCTCCTACCTATGCTTGTAGCGACGAACGAACGGGCGCACTTTCGAAAATGAATATAAATCCCGACGTCATTATGGTCCTTCTTGGCTATAACGATTGGGGCTGCGGCTTTAAAATTTATAATGATGCCGATAAAAATTGTAACGACCTAACCGTCTTTTCGGTTGCATATAACCTAATGCTTTCTAATTTAAAGCGTAATTATCCCGCCGCGGAATTATGGTGCTTCACTCTGCCTATAACTAAGTGTACGAGAATGGAAGATTTCAAATTTCCATATTACTATGCGGGTCGCCATATTTCCGAATATATCGATTATATCCGTATCGCCGCAAAGGATTTCGGCGCTCGTCTTATCGATTTAAACCGCGCTTGCCCGCCTTGCGATACCGTGGATAAATTCCACCCCACCGCAAACGGTATGGAAGCTATCGCGACAGCTACCCTGTCCGAGCTCGGCGTACTTTAAAATCACTAAAAACCAAAAGGTGATATTATGGAAAACACAAAAATTTCCTTCTATTCGCCGTTAAAGGAAGGTCGCCCTGTGCGAACCACCGAGCGAACTCGCGCTTTCGCAAAAGAATCGCTCGAGGGAAAATACGGCAAAGAAGCGCTACAAAATAAATATTTGGAAATGTCAACCGACGAAGGATTGAGCCCGCGTCAGCTTTATGACCTTGCAATAAAAAAGCTTGCCACCGATGCTCCGCTCCGTATCGTAACCGATGCCGAAGGCGCACCGCTCGAGCTTCTTTGCGGCTCCGCAACGCTTGGCGCGGCAATAAGCGCCCGCGTTCCAGTTTTAATAAACGGCTGTAACGACCTTTGCTTTCCCGTAAATCACCTAACCTGTAACTTCGAGCGTGTAGTAACCGAGGGTATGAACTCCCATCATACCCAAATCCTTTCGCGCTTGCAGGATAGCTCGCTTACCGACCAAGAAAAAGAGGTTCTCTTGTCCCACCTAAACGCTTGGGAATCCTTAAAAATATACCATACCCGCTACCTTTCGCTCCTAAAGGAAAGGATAGAGCAATCAACAAATATAGAGCATAAATCCCATTATCAAGAGCTGTACGAAACGCTCTTGAACGTTCCCTTTTCAAAAGCAGAAACCTTTAGGGAAGGGGTGCAAAGCATCTGGTTTTGCTTCTCCTTTATGCGCCTTTGCGGTAACTGGTCGGGCATAGGCAGAATGGATTTAATGCTCGAGCCGCTCTACCAAGCCGATCTTGCTTCGGGAAGAATTACGGAAGCTAAAGCAAGGGAAATCCTTGCCCATTTCTTCATAAAGGGTTGCGAATGGATTCACCTAACCGAGCGCGGAACGGGTGATGCACAGCATTACCAAAATCTTGTATTGGGCGGTGTGGATAGGGACGGTATCGACCGCGCGGGCGATGTAACCCGCCTAATGCTCGAAATAGTCGAGGAATTTCCTATCTCGGATTTCCCAATAGCTGTAAGAATCGGTAACGGATCTCCCGCTTGGCTAAAAACAAAAATGGCAGAGGTTATCCGCCATGGTAGCGGTGTTGTCGCAATGTATAACGAGGAATTAATAATTAATTCGCTCGTCGGCTTTGGCTATGACCTGCGCGAAGCACGTGGCTTTGCAAACGACGGCTGCTGGGAGGTTCAAATCCCCGGCAAAACCCGCTTCGAATATATCCCAATGGACTTGTATGGCGCATTTCTGTCCGAGGTTTTGTGCCTTGATAGCGAAACGCAAAAAAGCTATTCCTGCTTTGAGGAGCTTTACAACGCCTTCCAAAAGAAAATGA
>JAZRTL010000331.1:0-6022 GCA_045652025.1 Eubacteriales bacterium | reverse complement strand
GGCGTTAGCGCACTCGCACAAAATATTTCGGAATTTATGGGCGCGGATAATTTGGCTTCGGTAGATACCGCAACGCTAAAGAAGGTGCTCGCTAACAAGGTTTCGGCTAATAGCGGTTACGCTACCGCATATTCGGACGGTTGGAAGAACCATACCGATATCTTTACCCCCTTCACAAGCACCGACGGTAAGAACACCGCGATTATCGCTACTCTTGCAAAGAAGGCGGTAAGCGGAGAATATAAGGTTGTTTTCGGCTTGCTTCGCGACGAGGCAAACGGCGCATACCTTCCCACAAAGCTTACTATCCAAAAATCCTACGATGGAATTAATTGGCATTCTGTCGAAAACGGCGAGATTTTAACCGAGCAATCGGATAAAACGGTTAAAAACTACGAGCTTACCTTTAGCGATAGCGCTGTTGTTAAATATATCCGTATCGGCTTTGACGTTCCTCAAAAGGCGAAAACCTACGTCGTTATGGACGAAATTCGTATTTATGCCGATGGTATCGACGCGCAACCCTTGGCGGTTATAAGCGGTAATTGGAAGCTCGTTGCACCTACGGACTATCTCCCCGAGGGATATAACTACGCCTTGGTGGATATGGAAAACTTTAACGATTTCGTAGAATCCATTGCCGTTTTAGAGGGCGATCGCGTTGTAGATTGCGGTTTTTCGGATAACGGCGATGCAAGCCCCTCGCTTCTTAAAAAGGACGTCCTTGCAAAATACGGCTTGGATAACCCCAAAATGCATTATTCCTTCGTTTACGACGGCGTTGTTACCGACCTTTACGTTTCTCCTGCTGAGGAGGAGGGTAAATACTATGCCTATACGACCTTCTCGGGCGAGCTTGACGGAAAGAACGTTGTCGCAACCACCGACGTTATAGTAGAGCTTTCTTCTAAAACAACCGAATGGCTTGCTTGGGATTTCGTTGAATATATTGACCATTCGCTTATTAACATTAAGCTTGTTGACGTAGATTGTATCGAGGCATCGGTTGACGGTAAGGACTATAAGTTCGAAATCACCACCAACGAAAACCGCAGCGATATTACCTCCGTTACCTACGATGGTAAGAGCTACGATATTAAGAGCTTTAAATATCTTTATCAATATATGGTAAGCGTTAATATGCAGGGCGAATACGTTGCCGAGGAGGGCGATTCGACCACACCCTATTTAAAGATAAAGATTCATTCCGAAACAAATTCGCCCGAGATTGTGTTCTACCGCGATAATTCAAGCCGTTGCCATTTCACTATCGACGGTGAAGCGAGCTATTATGCGCTTGTAGAGGACGTAAACGCGGTAAGACAAAACATTCTTGCCTTTGTTGCGGGCGAAACGATTACCAAATAAAATATGAAAAAATTTCTTTGCTTAACCTTAATAACCTGCTTCGTTTTTCTTGTTGCTTGTAATAAAAGGGACGAGGCGGTTGCGGAACAGTTAAATAGCGCAATAGACGCGGTTAATTCCCAACAAACGCTGAAATGCGATTATATGCTTGAAATAAGCTTTGGTAGCGGAACGGTTATGTACTATGCCAACGGCAACGCCGCTTGGGATAGGGAAAACAAGACGGTTAACACCTTTTTTAACCAAACCTTTCTTGGAGAGAGCGTTGTTATGGAAAACTATTTTGCCGACGGTAAGATGGTTAGCGTTGAGAACGGAAGCGCGATAACGGTAGAACGCGACGGCGCGGTTTTGGTTACGAAATTCCCTTATTTTAACCTTGTAAAGCCGAGCGAGGATAGCGCCGTTTCGACGGGAAGCAATATCCACGGCGATTACTTTTCGTTCGAGCTTGAAAACACAAGCGAGCTTTGCGAAAATCTTATCGGCGGCGATATTTATGCGCTAACAACCGTAATAAAAAAGCCCCAAAAGGATAAAACTAAATACGGAAACACGTCTTGTGTTTATACGGTAAAGGATAATAAGGTTTTATCTGCAAGATATGAATTTACGGTTAAGCTTTTCGATACCCCGAACGGCTCGGCGAACTATACCCCGCCCGAAAGCGAATATACCTTGGATCTTAAGGTGGTCGCAAAGGTTAGCTATACCGATTTCGGCGAGGGCGTTAAGATAGAAAAATATTCTTCTCCCGACGAGGCGAAATAAAAAAATTTTTTGGGTATTGACAAAGCGTAAAGCTTGTGATATTTTAAAAGCAGAATTAAAAATTTAACGGGGTGCCGTTTAAACGGCTGAGATTATACCCGAGGAACCTGATGCAGATAATGCTGCCGTAGGGAGAATATAATGGCTTTTTTGCCACGTTGTTTTTCGCGCGTGGGGGTATTTTATCGTCCCATCGGTTCCGGAAAGGATTTTATTATGGAAACAACGAAAACAAAGGCAACAAAGCTACGCGCACTGTGCGAGTCGGCAATTTTTATTGCACTCGCCACGGTATTGGGACTCCTAAAGTTCCCTCCCTTCTATTTTAGCTTGTGGGGCAACGGTGGCAGTATCGATTTTGTAATGCTTCCGCTTCTTCTTTTGGCTTTTCGACGTGGGGCGGGATGGGCTATACCCTCCGGCTTGGCATACGGATTTATTCGTTGCCTTATCGGCGGTGGGATTGGCTACGGTGTCCTTTCTGTTTTATTAGACTACGTTTTGGCTTACGGAATGGTTGGCGTTGCCGGCTTCTTTAAGGGCAGAAAACACGGCGTTATCGTTGGTACCGTAGTTGCGACGGTCGCAAGATTTTTCGTGCATTTCCTTTCGGGAATTACAATTTGGAAAATCGCGCTCGGCGATAGCTACGAAATTTTCGGTATGGTGTTCGATAGCAGCGCATCGGTAGCATATTCGCTCGTTTATAACGGTAGCTTTATGCTGGGCGAAATGCTCTTCTGCTTGGCTCTTATGATTATTTTTAAAAAGCCGTTCGAGAAGCTAATTAATTCCTAAGCCCATTTAAAAGGATTGGAGTGCTTTAATTGTACGGATATTTTAATTATCTTATCTTTTTGCTTCCCGCGCTTTTGTTGGGGCTGGTTGCCCAAGCGCTTGTTAAATCTCGGTTTAACAAATTCTCTAAAATCGCCTCCCGCCGCGGCATAACCGGCGAGCAGGCGGCAAGGGCGGTTCTAAGCGCCGGCGGTGCTCGTAGCGTTGCCGTTACGAGAATTGCGGGAAACCTTACCGATAATTATAATCCAAAAACAAATACAATCTCGCTTTCCGAGGGCGTTTACGACAGTAAAAGCGTTGCCGCTATCGGCGTTGCCGCGCACGAGGCAGGACACGCGCTTCAATACGCTAACGATTATGCGCCGATAAAGCTAAGAATGTCTATAATTCCTATTTGCAACATCGGCTCGCGCGTAGGCCCGCTTCTTATAATTTTGGGCTGTATTATCTCCTATGGCGGACAGCGAGCTTCGGCAGACGTTGGCGCGCTTATGTATATGATAGGGCTTATTTTGTTCTGTGCCGTTGCGCTTTTCCAGCTTGTAACGCTCCCTGTGGAGCTAAACGCCTCCCGCCGTGCGCTCGCCGCGTTAAAGGAAGGGAATTTGTTGGAAGGCGATGAATTAGGCGGGGCGAAAAAGGTTCTTACCGCCGCGGCGTTAACCTATATTGCCGCGTTAATCACCTCGATAATGCAAATACTTTACTACGCTTCGCGCTTTAAGCCAAGAAAATAGCGCTATCTGTTGGGAAGTATTTTTGGCAACATACAAGATGTTGATTAAAAGAAAAAAGAGTCAAAAATGCCCAAAAACACTTGATTTTTTAGAAATAGTGTGTTATAATTGGTTGAATAATATCGGGCGGTCCTCTGCGGCTCAGCATGAACGCTTGAAGAAAAATGGAGGTAAACGCTTTGGATTTCGTAAAAGCTTTTACAAATGAGCAACTTAAAACTGAAGTTCCCGAATTCAACGTTGGTGATACCGTTAAGGTTTACCAAAGAATCGTCGAGGGACAGAGAGTCAGAACCCAGATTTTTGAGGGTACGGTCATCGCCAGAAAGAACGGCGGTATTTCCGAGACCTTTACCGTAAGACGTGTTTCTTATGGTGTTGGCACCGAAAAGACCTTCCCGATCCACTCTCCGAACGTACAGCAGGTTGAAGTAGTAAGACGCGGTAAAGTTCGCCGTGCTAAGCTTTACTACCTTCGTGATAAGGTCGGCAAGAACGCTAAGGTCAAGGAAAAAATCTAAATCGGCTCTTTGGTGTCTGCGTCTTTGCGCAGACACCTTGCTTTTTTTAGGGCGTTTCTTGGAATGATTTTAGCGACCATTTATTTTTTATTAAGGAATGATTTTAATGAACGAGTTTGAAAATAAAGAGCAATCCTGCCAAAACGGCTCTGACGAAGAATCGATTAACGGTTGCGCTTGTGAAGAAACTTGTAATTGTATAGAAAATTGCGCCGAGGAATATGGCGAACGCGGAGAGGACTCCGCTTGCGACGAACGTGAGGACGGTAGGGACGAAGCGGTATCGCACGCCGGCGTTGCCGATATAGAGGCGCAAAAGCAAAAAAGCAAATTAGCACGCGTCGGCGCGTTTTATTCCTACGTCGAGTCGTTTATGTCCACCTTTCTTTTGGCGGTTATTTTGTTTTTGTTCGTCTTCCGCCCCGTTGTTGTTGACGGCGCTTCGATGCAGCATACGCTTCACCACGAGGATAAGCTTATAATTTCGAACACCTTTTATACTCCCAAAACGGGCGATATTGTTGTTATAAATCCCGAGTCCCATCCCGAGCAGGGCCCGCCTATTATAAAGCGCGTTATTGCAACCGAGGGTCAAAGGGTTCGTATCGATTATAAAAATTGGGAGGTTTACGTTGACGGCGTTAAGCTTGACGAGCCCTATATCCAAGCGATGCGACAAGAAATGATACTGCTTTTCGGCGATGACGTTTATATGCACGGAAGCGACGTAGAAAAATATCGCTCCGAGTTTGTAGTTGGCGAGGGCAAGGTGTTCGTTATGGGCGATAACCGTAACAACTCTCGCGATAGCCGTAGCTCGATGTACGGCGAGATTGGCGTTAACAGAATTCTTGGTAGAGTTATACTTAGAATAAGCCCAAAATTTGGGTTTGTTGAATAGGAGATAATATGGCGGATATAGTTTGGTATCCGGGGCATATGGCAAGGGCGAAGCGTCTTATAAAGGAAGCGCTTCCCAATATAGATATGGTTATCGAGCTGCTCGATGCACGCGCGCCTATTTCGAGCCAAAATCCCGATTTCGTTAGTCTTTTCGGCAACAAGCCGCGACTTACGCTTTTAACAAAAAGCTCGCTTGCAGATGGCAACGCGACAAAATATTACGAAAATAAGCTCCGTTCCGCCGGCAGAGAGGTTATAGCTATCGATTGCAAGGACGGCAAGGGGATTAAAAATATCCAAGTCGGCATTAAAACGCTTATGAAGGAAAAATTAGAGCGTGATGCCGCGCGCGGTATTAAAAGACCTATTCGCGCTATGGTGGTTGGTATTACCAACGTCGGTAAATCGACCTTAATTAACACCATAAGCGGTACAAAAAAGGCGGTCGCGCAGGACAGACCCGGCGTTACCCGCCATAATTCGCGTATTTCGGTGCCGTCGCTCGGGTTGGAGCTAACCGATACCCCCGGTATCCTTTGGCATAAGTTCGAGGACCAAACTGTCGGTATTAAATTGGCTTGCCTCGGCTCGATAAAGGACGATATTTTAGATACTCTCGAGCTTGCGGTTAGGTTAATCGGAATTATCCGCGTTCACTATTCGAAATGCCTTTGCGAGCGTTTTAAGATAGAAATAGAGGAAACCGACAGCGATTACGAGCTTTTCGAGAAAATTGCCCGTAAGCGCGGCTTTTTGCGCGCAGGCGGCGTTATTGACGAGGATCGCGCGGCGGGAGTTATTTTAGATGAGTTCCGCGCCGCTAAAATAGGAAGAATAACGCTTGATCGGGAGTGATTTTATGGCACTTGATTGGGGAATAGAAATTTCCTTCCGCAACGGAGATGAAACTATCGTTTGCGG
>JAZRTL010000330.1:0-4268 GCA_045652025.1 Eubacteriales bacterium | reverse complement strand
TACGTTATAAAAATACGGCTTGAACGAAAGCGTTACCGCTTCGTATCGTCCGCTATGGACAGACAATTTATCCGAGCTATTAAGGCAAACTATAAATTTCCCGTTCAAAAAACAACGATATCCGCTAAGTGTTATAGAAAGGCCTTCTGCCTTTAATAACACTAAAGAATACATATCGCTATTTTCGGTAAATTTATTGCTTACACTAATAAGATCCTCGCTATATTGCATCAAATAGACCTCTTTTTAATATTTCTTCTTTTTAAAGCTTTTATGGTATGCGGCATACCAAATTACAAAGTTAACAACAAAAAACAAAGGGATTAGCGCAACACCGTATAGGCGGTTAATTGCAATATTTGCCAAAGCATAGCAAGCGCCCGCCGCAAAGCGCGGTATTGCTGTAAACAACAAGCAAACTATTGTTCCAAGTACAATTTCTACTTTAAATTCAAAGGATTTAACAATATGGTTAAATTTGGTTTTGAACGATTTAGAATATTCATCGCGTTGCTCTTGGAGATAGTTTCTTTTAATTATGTCTGCATTTCTTAAATAAAGCGAAATTATACAAATACATAATGCGGTTAAAATAAAGCTAACGTCGGCGTTGCCAAAAAACATCATGAATATTTGGTCAATCAGCGATGCCAACAAGTAATAAATTACAACAAAACAGATTTTCTTAAAGATTTTCATATTAATCACCTCTTGTAAAGTTTACCACTAAGCCCAATTATTGTCATTGCACTATGTGCAATAATAATAGCACAATTTACATTGAAGTTCAAGATAATAAAAATAACAAAAAGCAGTTATCCATTTAGATAACTGCTTTAAATTTTAGATTATACTCTTTCGAAGATGATAGAAACCATTTCTCCGACGTTTTTCATAGTGCTGACTTCTTTCATAGTAAACTTAACGGAAAATTCAGCTTCTACCGCGCCGATAAGGCGAATATGCTCCAAGCTATCCCAATCCTCTATATCGTCTGCGGTGGTATCGCAATCAACGGTAATGTCGTCATCATCAAAAACGTTTCTAAAAACCTCGTTAAGACGTTCGTAAATTTCGTTCTGTGTCATTTTAGTCCTCCAAATTAACTTTAATTACGTTGTTTTTGTGTTCGTAGGAATTAACGTTAAGCTTCCATTCGGTGTTGCCATCCTCATCGCAAGCGGTTTGGTCAAACCCAAAATCGCCAAATAGATTTTTTACCATACTGTTTTTAGCGGTGGGGTAGTAATGACCGATGATGGTGTTAACACCTTGCTTTTTACATTCATCAACCAAGCAATCAAGCATAGCATATTCCATATTTTTCTTTAGAACGCGACAGCTCATAAGCCAAAGCTGAATATCGCAAACATCGCCGTTTACTTCGCCGATAACAACCGAAACAACGCCGTTGTCGCCAAAGCTATCCTCTAATTTGCCGTAAAGCGTTATATGCTTTCCGTCGGACGCGGTTGATTCGATTTCTTGTTGTGTATAGCGCTTTGTTGTAAGATTAAATTGGTTAGATTTGTTAGTTAACTGGGTAATTCTTTGGATATAAATAGGCGAGAAGGGTTTGATTTCCGCCTTCATATCAAGACTTAACAAATATTCGTTATAATCGGCAAAGTCGGTAAGGTGTTCGCTTCTCATAACGTTAGCTTTATACATTTCGTTACGCTTTAAATCGTCGGCAGAGAAGTTAGTAACCTCAAAATATCCGTTTCTGTCGATAGTTTTAATATAATCAACGGGGTTGTCCATTACGGGAATAGCAATTCCTTTAATGCTCTTTTCAACTAAAGCTCGCTCCGTTGGGTTATCGTCAACAAAAACAAAAGAATCTATACCTAAATCCATCTCGCTTGCAGTATTCGCAAGGTTGCGGTCTTTAGTTTCCCAATTTGCTTTAATAACTATAAAATCATCGGGGCGAAGAACGCCTTCGGGATGGTTAAGACCTGCGATAGCGTTTTCGTGGTCGTTTTTGGAAGCAATGGTAAGCATAATACCAATATCTTTATGCTTTTTAATATAACCTTGGAACGCTTTATAGCATTCTGCAGTAGCCGTTTCTTCGCCTATTTCAATGCCCTCTACACCGTCATCGCCAACAACACCGCCCCAAAGGGTATTATCCAAATCAAGAGCCAAAACCTTTTTGTTTTTACCGAATAGCGATTTTACTATATGGGAAAGGTTATAGGATAAATAGGGAATTGCATCAAGCGAGCAGGCGTATTTATACATATACCATGCTTGTTCATCGAACCATTTATCAAGTCCAAAGCAGGATGCAACGTAATTTAGGTCGCAAATATAAAAGCCCTGATTATTAACTGCATATTCGGCAAATTTAAGGTTAAGCTTGGTGATAAAGTTAACTGCGCCGTGAATATCAAAACAATCTCTGTTGCCGAGCAATCGATAAGGCGGAAGCTCAAAGTTGTTTTGGATAATAGGACAATTATAAGTTGCCGCGAGATTTACCCACATCTTTTCGTAATAGGAATATCTTTGCTCAAGCAAAGTATCGACCTGCTCCTTGGTATCGTTAACCGAGGGGAGAAGAGATGCGATATTACGGTAGCTTGTGTGGATATATATAACGTCGGGGGAAAATTCCTTTAACTCGGGGTTTTCGAACATCGCATCTTGCCAAAAGCGGTTATATTCCGATTGGTAAAATTCGGGCTCTATACCTTCTGCGAGAAGGAAAACCTCCAAAGACTTAATAACGTCGTTTGTTGTGGAGCCGCCTAAAACGGCTATTTTCTTTTTAATTCTTTTTGTACCGTCAGCAATAAGCTCGCGCCTTGTTTTACGGCGATTAACAGTTAAAGCGGCGATATCAAAGGGATAATCCGTTCTAGGCATATTAACTCCTTAGTTATTTAAAAGTCTTGTAATGTTGTCGCGCTTGCTACCTGCAACAGAGAATGCTGCCATCGAGAAGCAAACGTCGGTAATACCTTTTTCTTCGATAAAGGTCTTTGCGTTAAGGTCGAATTCGCGGTAATCGGCGATATAAATCTCGTCAAAAGAGCCAACCAAGAAGGGCGCCAAAGCGTTGCCAAAGCTATCTTTAAATACCAAAAGCTTTCTGCCGTTGCCAACGTTGGTTTGGATATGGGTGGTATAGGAATCGCCGTAGATAAACTTAGTATAACCGTTATTAGAACCAAATAACGTTAAACCGGTTTTGGGGTTAGTGCATTTATCCTTGGAATAATAAGTAACGGTATGAGCGCGTGTGGGGATATACCAAACCATAGTAGCGGGGTTATTCTTTAGTACGGAATCATTTGAATATCCGTAAAGTGAGCCAACAACGCCTTCTGCGCTTTGTACGGTAAAGCCGCTGTTAAGGTCATCGAACGAAGTACCTGCAACGCTTGCGAACTGCTGTGCAGCGTAATAGGCGCCCAACGCTTGCCAATGGTGGTCGGTACGGAAATAAATGCCTTCTTCTGTATGAGAACTCAAAGCACCGAGAACGTCTACGTATTTAACGTCAACGAGTGCGTTCTTAAGACCGTTAAAGCAATCAACGTGGCGTTGGATAGAGTTGGGGTATTCTTCGGGTGCATAGAACGCAGAAGCGATCGGAATAGGCATTATGTAAAGGTTTACGTTAGGGTTAATAGCTTGCTTGAATTCGTTAAGCTTTGCCGCGGTTTTTTGACCCGCAGCTTCGTTACCGCCAAACTGCTCCATACCTCTTGTGCCGCTAATAACGATACCGCCAGCGATATAAGCGCCGGTGTTTTGTACGGGAGGGATAGAAACTTCTGTGTCGGGGTCGTCTGCAATAGTCTTTTTAGAGATTTTAACGTTAGCAAAGTTAGAGGATGTGCTAACGATTTCCGCATTTTCAGAAACGGAATAGCTAATTAAAAGCTCAATGGTGCCGGATTCCTTAATGCCGGATACGTCAACGGATGCGGTTACGTCATCTGCGGTAAGGTTGGAAATATAGGAGCTTACACCCTTAACTACGACGCTAACCTTCATATCAAATCCGGAGGAAACTCTATATCCGTTATCGTTCAAAGCGCTTTCGCCAACAACGGTAACGGGAATGTTTTCGATGGTTTTGTTTGTAATAGCATCTTCTTCAACGGCGCTGCTTTCAACGCTTACGGAAGAGCTTTCTTCTTTCGAGGTATTGCTTTCGCTTACAACGGTAGAGCTGTTAGTAATAACGCTTGAGTCGTTTGCAACGTTGCTAAGCTCGTCCTCGGAAGTAAAATCACAAGCAATTAGGG
>JAZRTL010000329.1:0-3508 GCA_045652025.1 Eubacteriales bacterium | reverse complement strand
AAAGATATTCCAAATCCTTGCCCTCGGGGTACTTCTTTACCGAGCTTACTGCGCGAAGCAAGGATGCGACGTTTAGAAGCTCAAGCAAGGTTAGCATTGCACCCTTTTCGGCACGGTCGGTAGATTCTAAAATGCCGTCCTGAGCCGAAAAAGAGGGGCTTCCCTTGAAAATAAGCAGATTTAGCGCCTCTTCCGTTTCGTTAAGAAGGCGGGACACGATGCTTATATGGGTTGCGGGGACGGTTTCGCTAAGCGCATCCACCGCGGGCTTCGTAACCGCAAACGCGATAACTCTACCGAGTATTTTATTGTATTCTAAAATATTTTTAGCTCTTTCAAAGCCCTTCATTTAAGTTCCTCACATTGTTTATAGAACGCAAGCGTTTTAAAGCTACGCTCTGCACGGAGCAAAATATAGCGTTCGGTAATTCTTGAAAGCAGCTTTAAATCCTCGTCCGGCAATTTAAATTGCAAAACACGAGAAAGGTCGCTTTCGATTATGAAATACAACGCATCGCTTACGGCGGGGGTGATATAATAGGTATCTTCTGTATGGAGCGCGCAATAATCGCAATAGCTTTCGCCCTCGGCAACGTTAAAATAGCATTCCTTACCAACTATTTCGCTATCGCACCGAGAACAGAAATAGGTCGACGGCTCAAACCCGCATTCTCCGCAAATTCTTAGCTCGAAAACCGATTTTATTTGGGTTAACGAGGTAATATTCTTCTCTATTGCATATAGGGAGTTTAAAAGCAGGCGGAGTATTACAGAGGAATCCTCGCCACCGAGCGCAAAGGATGACGCTACCTCGCAGAGATAGCACGCCAACGCATAGTTTTTTATATCCTTGGATATCGGATAAAAATCGGTTATAAGAGATGCTTCGGTAAGGGTATAAAACCCGTTCTTTTCGTGAAGCAACATATCGGATAGAGCGAACAGCTGGGCGGATTTTAGGTAGGGCGAGGTTAACTTCCTTACCCCTTTTGCATTTACGGTTAAAACGCCCATTGTATCGGTTAAAACGGTAAGAAGCTTACTCGTTTCTCCCTTTGAGGTTTCGCGTATTACAAGCCCTTTTATTTTATGCCGCATTATTCAACTTCATCCTTGAAGCCGAAATCCGAAAGCAAGGAGGGGCGGTCGCGCCAATTTTCTTTTACCTTTACCCAAAGGTCCAAGAAGACCTTGGTTTCGAAAATCGCTTCGGCATCCTCACGCGCGTAGGAGCCGATTTTTTTAAGCATAGCACCGTTTTTACCGATGATAATACGCTTATGAGATTCACGCTCGCAATAGATTTCGGCACGAACGGAGAGCAAGCCCTTCTTTTCGGAAAAATCCTCGACAGAAACGGCAACACCATGGGGGATTTCGTCATCGAGAAGGCGCAAAACCTTTTCGCGAATGATTTCTGCAAAAATCTTACGCTCGGGTTGGTCGGTTATATAATCCTCCGGGAAGAAATGGACACTTTCGGTAAGTAGCGGCTCGAGCTCGGAGAAGATATACTCTACCCCGTCGCCGTTAAGAGCCGAAATAGGAATTACGGCATGGAATTTATATTTTGTGGAAAGCTGCATTATTTGTTCCGCGAGCTTTACTTTATTTGCGCGGTCGGTTTTATTGATTATTAAAATAACGTCGATACCCATCGCTTGATATTTATCGAGCGCATTGGTTTCGTTTTGATTAAGCTCCGTACCCGCTTCGACAACGAACAAAACGATATCCGAGGAATCGGCAACGTTACCGACGGATTTCATCATATATTCGCCCAAAAGCGTTTTCGGCTTATGAAGACCGGGGGTATCTGTGAAAACATATTGGTTTTCGCCCTTGGTAAGAACGCCTGTGATACGGTTTCTTGTTGTTTGGGGCTTACGCGAAACGATAGCAACCTTTTCGCCGAGAAGTGTATTTAGCAGGGTGGATTTACCAACGTTGGGCTTACCTGCAATCATAATAAAAGCTGTCTTTGTCATATTTACCTCTTTATACCAAGTTTATCTAATATTTCGCGTTGCTTTGCTTCCATTTTCTCGCGTTCCTCTTCGGTTTCGTGGTCATAGCCCAAAAGGTGCAACGCCGAATGCGCCGCAAGGAAGCAAAATTCTCTTTTAGGAGAATGTCCGTATTCTTCGGCTTGACGGTACGCGGTATCACGCGAGATTATTATATCGCCGAGCAAGGTCATTTTGTTAGGCGTATCAAAATCGAAAAACGGGAAGGATAGAACGTCGGTAGGGCGGTCTATTCCTCGATGCTCGTTATTTATTTCCTTAATAGTCGCATCGTCGCAAATTGTAAGGTTTACTTCTAACTTATGGTTAGGATATTGCTCCGAAACGGCGGTTCTTATAACGCGCTTCATAAGCGTTTCATAGACCTTTGGAATGCCCTCGGTTAAATATTCGAAATATATCTTTATCATTCTTTAAACTTCCTTTTAAACGTATGGCGGTTGGGTTTGTTTTGGTTTTCACGCGGTGGGTTTGAAAGATCGCGTTTTTCGTACGCTTGGATAATCTTTTGAACGAGCGGATGGCGAACAACGTCCTTATGGGTGAATCGAAAAATAGAAATACCCTTTATATTATCGAGTATTTCAAGCGCATCTACCAAGCCGCTTTTTCTTAGGTACGGAAGGTCGATTTGGGTTATATCGCCCGTTATTATCGCCTTACTGTTATTTCCCAAGCGGGTAAGAAACATCTTCATTTGCTCGGGGGTTGTATTTTGCGCCTCGTCGAGAATTATAAAAGCATCGTCCAAGGTTCTACCGCGCATATAAGCAAGCGGGCAAACCTCTATTATCCCCTTCTCGCCGCAATTTTTAAAGCTTTCGTTACCAAGCATCTCGTTTAATGCATCGTAGAGCGGACGAAGGTAAGGGTCGATTTTACTTTGTAGGTCACCGGGGAGAAAGCCGAGCTTTTCACCCGCTTCGACAGCGGGGCGCGTTAGGACGATTTTGGAAATTTGCTTTTTCTTAAGCGCAGTAACCGCCATTGCGACAGCCAAGAAGGTTTTACCCGTACCTGCGGGACCGACACCGAATACGATGGTATTCGATTGGATTGCATCGACGTATTTTTGTTGACCGACGGTTTTTGCCTTGATCGGCTTACCTTTATTTGTTAGGCAGATGCAATCGTTGTAAAGAGCATCAAGCTCGTCCTGCTTTTCTTCCTGTACCATAGAGATAACGTAGTTTATGGCATTTTCATCGATAGTTTCGGACATACGCGAAACACGCTCGAGCTTTTCGATACAAAAGGCAGCCATATTTACGTTTTCGGGGTTTTCGCCGCTTATTTTTATAACACCCTCGCGCGCTACAACCGAAACAGAAAAGGCGTTTTCTATATTATCTATATTGCCGTCGAGAGTGCCGAACAGCTTTACCACAAAATCTATTGAAAGGTCGGGGATTGATTTTTCGTACATCAAAAATTACTCCATACTTTATAATCATAATCAGTATAACACATTTTTTTATAAT
>JAZRTL010000328.1:0-4281 GCA_045652025.1 Eubacteriales bacterium | reverse complement strand
CGGCAATTTTAATGTTATTCGAATGTCCCTTGCCATTTGCGCCCTCCTTTTACGAGCTTGATATAAGCGAGGTTGCGGTTCTTATTGCAGGGTTCGCGCTCGGTCCGTTGGCAGGGGTGCTTACCGAGCTTATAAAGATTTTAATAAACCTAATTATAAACGGCACCGCAACGGCTTTTGTTGGCGAGATTGCAAACTTTTGCATTGGTGTTTCGTTTGTGTTGCCTGCCGCGTTGATTTATAAAAAGAACAAGAACCTTAAAAACGCTATCGGCGGAATGGCTGTCGGCATTGTTTCGATTACCGCTTGCGGTGCGCTCCTTAACTATTTCGTTATGCTTCCCGCTTATGCAAAGTTCCTGCTTCCGATGGATGCGATTATTGAGATGGCAAAAGCCGTTAATCCCAACATCAACAGCGCTTTGGAGCTTGTTTTGTTTGCAACGGTACCGTTTAATCTTCTTAAAGGTGTTGCTTGCTCAATAATTACGGGTATGATTTACAAGCGCGTTTCGCCCATTCTTCATAAATAGTTTTTAAAACTATTGAAAAAATGAGTTATTAGTGTTATTCTTAAATTACAATAAAACAACAGAGGTATTTAGATATGTTAAAGCCGATAAACGGTACTTGGTTTGAGTTTCACCACCATAATATTGCAGAGGGTAAATATTGGAACACCATCGTTCGCGAATGGTCGGACGAGCAATGGGAAGCAAAGGTAGATGAGATTGCATCGCTCGGTATGAAGTATATCGTTCTTCTTACCAGCGCGATAATTTACCACGATTGGAGCGAGGCGTATTTCGAAACCGACGTTCTTCCCAGAGCAAGAATGGCGGCAAAGGACCCGATGGACGCGCTTCTCCGCGCGGCAGAGCGCAACGGCATTAAGGTATTTATGTCCTGCGGCTTTTACGGCACTTGGGTTGAAACCGAAAACAATATGACCTCCCCCGAGGTTCAGGCAAGAGCGTTCCGCGCTATGAAGCAGCTTTACGAAAAATACGGCCATTACGAATCCTTCTACGGCTGGTATCTCCCCGACGAAACTGCTATTGCTCCTTATTTTGACGAAAACTTTATTAAATACGTTAACGAATATTCGGCATACGGCAAATCGCTTAACAAGGACCTTAAGGTGCTTATCGCTCCCTACGGAACCAATATGCTTAAGGCAGACGACAAATACGTTGAACAGCTTAAATCGCTCGATTGCGATATTATCGCTTACCAAGACGAGATTGGCGTTCGCAAGTCTGTTCCCGAGGACACCGCGGCATATTACGCGGCTCTTCGCGCAGCGCACGACAAAGCGGGCAGAAGCGCGCTTTGGGCGGATATGGAAGTGTTTGAATTTGAGGGCGACGTTTACAGAAGCGCGCTTTATGCGGCGGATATGAAGCGTATTGAACGCCAAATCCAAAGCATTTCGCCCTACGTTGACGAAATTCTTATTTACCAATATACCGGTATGTTTAACAAGCCCGGCACGATTGCATATTGCGGTCATCCCGATTCGGTCAAGCTTTATAACGATTACAAGGCTTGGTACGAAGAAAACATTAAATAATGATACGAATTACGTTTTCACGTTCGCCAAGGGAGGATAACACCTCCCTTTTGGCATTTATTCAGCAGTTGGTCGGCAAGGTTGAATTTGATTTTGAGATAAGAAAAAAATCCATCGACGCGCGTCGCGGAAGGGTTAAGCTCGTTTACACCGTCGATATATTTCTTAAAAACGGTAACGAGGAAAAGGTAGCGAAGAAAATCGGCGGGACGGTCTTACCGCCCGAGGAGGAATATCGCTTCCCCGTTACGAGCAAATCGCCGAAAAAGCGGCCGATTGTTGCGGGATTTGGGCCCGCGGGCATATTTGCGGCGTTGTTTCTTGCGCGTGCGGGCTTTAAGCCGATAGTTTTGGAGCGCGGCAAAGTAGGCGACGAGCGAAAAAAGGACGTTGATTTATTCTTCGACGGCGGCGAATTTAACCCAAATTCCAACATTCAATACGGCGAAGGCGGCGCAGGCGCTTTTTCGGACGGCAAGCTTAACACCTTGGTTAAGGACAAATCCTTTAGAGGTCAATTTGTTCTTAAAACCTTGGTTGACGCGGGCGCACCCGAGGAAACGCTTTATATCGCAAAGCCGCACATTGGCACCGACCTTTTAAGAGGGGTTGTTAAAAATCTCCGCGAGGAGATAATTTCGCTTGGCGGCGAGATTTTGTTCGAAACCAAATTAGAGGATATTATTACCGAAAACAACCGTCTTACCGCGGTTATTGCAAACGGAAAGAGGATAGAAGCGGATTCTCTTTTTCTCGCAACGGGGCAATCTGCCCGCGACGTTGCGGAAATGCTTTATAATCACGGCGCGGAGATAGAGCAAAAGCCCTTTTCGGTTGGATTTAGAATTGAGCATCCCCAAGGGATGATAGATATTTCGCAATATGGCGATACCGACGATTTACGCTTTCTTCCCCCTGCCGAATACAAGCTGTTTTCGCATTGCTCGACGGGAAGAACGGTTTATAGCTTTTGTATGTGTCCTGGTGGGCACGTTGTTAACGCCTCTGCCGAGGAAAACAGCTTGGTTACCAACGGGATGAGCTACCACGCGCGCGACGGAAGAAACGCCAATTCGGCAATACTTTGCGAGGTTTTGCCGAACGATATAGGCGAGGGTGTTTTTGCGGGGTTCGATTACCGCGAATCGCTTGAGAAACGCGCTTTTGAGCTTGGCGGCGGCGATTTTGTTGCGCCCGCAAGCTTTGTTGGCGAATATCTTGGCACAAAAGCACCGATAACCGAAAGAATTGCACCGACCTATCCGCGCGGGGTTAAATATTGCGATATATCCACCCTTTTCTGCGACGAGATGAACCAATCCTTCCGCGAGGCGATTGTTGAATTCGGCAAGAAGATTAAGGGATTTGACAGCGCGAACGCGATTATTACCGCGGTGGAAAGCCGCACCAGCTCGCCAATTCGCATTAAGCGATTTGACGACAGGCAGAGCAACATTAAAGGCATCTATCCGCTCGGTGAGGGCGCGGGATATGCGGGCGGAATAATCTCTTCGGCTATCGACGGGCTAAAAAGCACCGAGGAATATATTCTTTCTCTATAAAGCAAAAAAAGATGTGCAAATGCTGCTTCTCATAATGAAAATAAAACACCGACAGATTTTGAAGGTCTGTCGGTGTTTTTCTGTTCAACAAATTGGAATTTACGCTTCTAATATCTTATTACAAAAATCTGCTATTTCATCAATTCTTCCTGCAACATCATCTTTATATTCGATTGAACATAAACCTAATTTACCACACGCCTTAATTTCCAAATGTCCATAAAAATGTTCTATACTTCCTATTACTTTTTCACATTCCGGCATACTCGGTCCAGTTCTCAATGCAATCGTATAACCCTTTTTTTCACCAGAAAGTTTCGCATGAGGTTCATGCGTATTGCACCAAGGTGTGCATCTGTCTATAAATACCTTGAATTGTCCAGGTATATCAGCCCAATATGATGGCGATACAGAAACCACTATATTTGCCCATTCATAATCCTGGATAATTAAATCGACATCATCGTGCTGAATACATTTTGCTGTATTATGACAACTTCTACATCCCTTACAGAGACCAATTTCAAAGTCATCAATACAAATGGTTTTTACATTAAATCTATTCTTCAAATGTTCTGAAACAACATGTGCAATTTCTGCTGTTGCGCCATTACGTACGGGGCTACAATTAATCACTAATGCATTCATTTTAATTCCTCCGTCAAATTCTTATTTATTGAACCTATTTGGAACCGACATCGCATTTGTAAGTACAAACGTTTTAACGGACCATACCCAAACCCCTATTCTTCGGTGTATAATTCATCGAAACACCAACGTATTGGATTGTTGTATATATATTTAACGTGTTCTTCATAGTCGTTGCTGTTTCGTATAATATGGTCGTTGAAACGAGCTTGCCAAATGTTTTCGCCATACTCCTTGTTGCAAAAACGTTTAAACGTCGATACAAATTGAGAGCACGTATTGTTCGCTCTCTCAACATTTGTAGGGACAGGCGTCCTCGACTGTCCGTTGTCGGACGTGTCTTTGATTTCCTTTACCCAAAGCAAAAAATGGATGTGGTTAGGCATTATTATATATTCTTCAACCGACAAATGCTTATAGAAAGCATTTAATTGTTTAATATATTTATCGGCAATTTCGCCATATCTCGTCAACTCGGTTTGCGGACAGTCGAGGACG
>JAZRTL010000327.1:0-1362 GCA_045652025.1 Eubacteriales bacterium | reverse complement strand
GTAGCCAATTTGTTGGGAAAAAGGATTTTTGCGCGTTTATGGCGGCGGGCTCGAAGATAATCGACACAGTTCGCGAGATTAAATATTGCCACGCTGTGCGAAAAAACGATATTTTGGAAATTCATATATGTGCAGACGGTTTTTTATATAATATGGTAAGAATTATCGCGGGCACGATTGCCGAAAAGGCAAGCGGGCGGCAGTTAGACGAAATTCCCGATATAATCGCCTCGCTCGACCGCGCAAAAGCGGGCACCACCGCCGCGGCGAAGGGGCTTACCTTAAACCGAGTTTTTTATAACGAGGAAATTATTTAAGCTTTTAATTTATTTTATAGAAAGGAGTTGCCGATGGGAGCATTTTCGATTTTTAGGGACAAGCGCACGAAGAAAAGCAAGCGCGAAACCCCTACCGTTAACAGCCATTATATCAAGCTTGCGCGGAAGACGGCTTTTGTCAGATACCTTTGTATTATCCTTGTTGTTCTTTTTGCGATATATTCGCTTTCTTTTCATGCATCCGAAATTTCGATAGAAAATTTTAGATATATGCTTAAGTTTATAAACCTTGGCGACGAGGCGGAAGCGCCTGTTGGCAACCTTATTGCCTTTGACGGCAGCGCGGGCAACCGCGGTATTTCCTTTAAGGGCGATTTGGCGGTGCTTAACGAAAACGGAATTACGATAACCGGTTGGGACAGCGAAATTATACTTCGCGATACCTTCTCTACCGACCACCCGAAAGTTACCGAAAACGGAATTAACCTTTTCTGTTATGACCTTGGCGGTAAGGATTTAAGAATTTACAACTCCTATTCGCTAATTTCCAAAATCTCTTACGATTATCCTATTTATTGGTTTGCCGCATCCGAAAACGGCGGATTTGCCGTTGTTAGCTCGGCAAAGGGATACAGAAGCGCGGTTTACGTTTACGATAAGGAATACCGCTTATTGTATTCTAAAATGCTAAGCGATAAATACGTCGATTTCGTTGATATTTCGGCTGGCGGAAAGGAATTCATTACCGCTTCGCACTATTCCGACAACGGCAACCTTGTAACGCTTGTTACAAAAACGAGCGTTGAATCCGAGGAGCCCTTGTTCGAGCAACAATTCGTTGGCGAAATCCCGCTTGGGTTATATTATACCGAGAGCGGATATTGCCTTATAACAAGCGATGCGATGCGAATGTTCGACAACGAAAACAACCTCGCCTGCACGGTTTCCTTTGCGGGAAGAAGCTTGCTTTCGGGCAGAGTTTTTGGCGACAGAGCGTTGCTTTCCTATTCGCTCGAGGGTCTTTCGGGCGGTACCGAATCGGTTCTTTACAGCAGCGGCGGCGAAATTCTTTTTAGCCATAAAA
>JAZRTL010000326.1:0-3026 GCA_045652025.1 Eubacteriales bacterium | reverse complement strand
GATGCGGTTGAATACATTTTAACCGATAGCAACGGAAACCGATATAACGTTGTTAACGTTGTTGACGATAGCAAAGGCAGGTACGGGTTCCTTCGCGTTTGCTTTGCCGGAGTTGACATTGATTTAGATTCTAACGATATTCGCCGTGAATTTAAGCCGAGCGACAGCCCTATTACCAACACCGCATATTTCCTCGAGGTGTTTGATAAGGCAAGCTCCAATTCGATTTACAAATTTACTATTTATGACAATTCTACTACCTTTACCGAAGCCGATTTCGAAGATTAACGGAGGACAGTATGAACAACGAAAACATTATTGAAATTAAAGGCGTAAGCAAAAACTGGCTTGCAAAGGGCGTTTTAACTCTTGCGCTTATGCTGGTATCGCTTTACGTCGCACTACTTCCCTTCGTTTCGCTATTTGCAAAGCAAAACGCGCTTATATTTTATATTATCGGCGGCGTTGCTTTTGTTGCATTTACCGCGTATTTCGTTTATTTGCTATATACCGAATGTACACCTAAAAACGCTTTGATTTTATCTGCACGCGGCTTTATTGACGTTAACAACATCGGTCAAAATGTCGAAATTGAATGGACCAACGTAACTGCAGTTAAAATACTCGGAAAATCGAATATGCCTTATCTTGGCATTACGCTCGATAACGTTGATATTATATTAAATAAAATCCCAAAGCGTAACGCGGACGAAATTCGCGATAACATTAACCAAAACCTACCCACAATTCTTATACCGCAAAGCACGGTTAGAACGCCTATTAGAGAGCTTAAGGAAACCTTTGTTAAGTTTGCTCGCGAGGCAAGAGTTTTGGGCAAGGATGCTCCAAAAAAGCAAAAGAACAATCCGTTTACAACAGATGACGTATTAAGAGCTTTTGGCAAGCTTCCCAAAGAGAGCGAACCCGAAAAAGCCCCCGAGGAGCTCACCGAGGAGCTTCCCGAAGACGTTCAGAAGCCCCAAGAACCAACGGTTAACACTTCCACAAAGGTGTTTGGCGAGGATACGCAAAATACTTACGAGAGCGCGGATAATGACCAAGAAGACGAGATTACTTCACAAGCGATTGACGATCCCGAACCTATTTCCGAAGCTATTTCCGAAGCTATTGTAGAACCGGAAGCCGAAGAAGAAACAGAAGAGCCCGAAGAAAACGCAGAAGCGGAACAAATTACTCTTTCTATCGAAGAAGAAGCCGAACAAGAGGAAGAGCAGCTACAAATTAACGTTGAGGTTCCCGCAAGCGAGCCCGAAGAAGAAAACGATATAACCGAGGAATTGCATATTGAGGTTGAACCCGAGCAAGAGCTTTATACGGATATGCCCAAGGCACCCAATACTCCTTCCCCGTTCGCTATCCCCGATGAAATCCCCACAACCGCTGCCACCAACGCACCGAAATACGTTTCCGCAAGCGATTCTTTTTACGAATCCCTTCGCGCAAAGGCATCGGCAAAGAGAACGACCGAACAAACGGTGTCCCCCGCAGCGACAACCGCATCCGCTACAACTTCTGTTAAAAACAACGAAAACGATGAATTGCCCAACGATATCGAAGAGCTTTTGGCACGCGCCAAATCGACAAGAATTTCCGAAATAGAGAAAATTCTTACCGATGACGACGTTCCCTTTTCTCTTGCTAAAAACAACGGCATATTAGACGTTGAACCAAAAAAAGAAGAGCTTAACACGTCAGAAGACATCACCCCCGCGGAAGAAGCTGACGATTATAGCGAAAACATTGTTACTGAATCCGCTGACGAAATTGTTGAAGAAGCAACTACCGTTAGCGAGCAAGCGAGCGACGAAGCAGAACAGAGCGTTGTTGAAGCTAACGAAACAACTACCAAACCCGCCCAAGAAACGATTGAGGCGCAAAACGAGAATGAAAAAATGCCCCATGCTAACACATTGGACCTTTTAATTAAAACCGCGGTGGAAAGCCAACCCGATGACGACTTCCCCGATGTTATTAATATTAATCTCGATGACGATTCGAATAATTGATTTGTTGGTTTGATTAACACATAACAAAGCACAACCGCCGAGAAATTCTCGGCGGTTGTTGTTTTATTCAATCTCTGTGCGCAGTGTAAATTCACTTGGCAGGTTAAATATTTCTTTTTTCAAAAACGAGGGATAAAAATATTCGTCTTTCAATTTATCAAATTCCAGCCATTGAAAAATATGGGTTCTATGACCCTCGTTTGAAGCAAACGTTTCTCCTCTTGAAATCAAATCTGTTTTTGAAATATCCATCAAGAAATAAATACATAATTCGTGATAATTCAAATGATCAACGTCTTCTTTAAAAAACGCTTGATTCAACCACAACGGACGGATTATTTCAGGTGTTATACCTAATTCTTCTTGAACTTCCCGTACAACTGCTTGCTCCGCGGTTTCGCCAATAGTAACTCGACCACCCGGGAGATAGAAATACGGAGAACGTTTATCCTTCATCGCCAACACCTTTCCATTATGTATCATCATCGCACATACACGGTAATTAAATTTTGAATTTTCGTGTTTAAAAGTAATATCCATTTTATATCCTTAATTTAGCCACATCAATGATATTAAAAGTTCTTCATATTCCAGCGTTCGTTTTCAAACCAATGGTAATTTTCGGAGAGTTCATCATTATCGAAAACCTCAAACATACCATCAAATCCGTCGGCTAATTTATAGTTAAAAAGCTCGTCTTTTTTAATCCAGAAAACTTCACCTTCGTGCGATGATTTCAGCTCGCCTTTAAAGGAGTTTGTTTTATAAAACAAAACTATATATCTATAGTTTTTATTCTTATCCGCCCATTGCTTTATACCGCAAAGGCGCAAATCATAAACATCCAAACCCGTTTCCTCCTTCATTTCTCTTACAACAGAATTTACAAAGGATTCGCCTATTTCAACATGTCCACCGGGAAAGGTAACTCCGCCCCATTCGACATCGTTACGGCATTGAACGAGTATTTTATCAAGTCGGAGGCCAAGCGGTCTTAGG
>JAZRTL010000325.1:0-4278 GCA_045652025.1 Eubacteriales bacterium | reverse complement strand
TGATAAATACCGCGAAAACGTTGCAAGCGACCTTAGCGGAACGGTTAACAACACCTTCCTGCAATCCCAAGGGCAAGCCGCCGGCTCTAAAAGCTACGGTTTGGTTGTTGACCTCGCGGTTGCATATTACAAAGAGAATTAATTTAAAAACTGCACTTTCGTTTTGAAAAGTGCAGTTTTTTGTTATTTATTAATTATAACTCGCTTACATTCGGTTTTACCGCAGGCGACGGTTTTTCCGCCCGAGGTAACGAGCCAATCGGTTTTATTAACGCTTATATCAAAGCAGGCGCCACAAATTTTTAGGTTCTTAAGCCCGAGCTTATTACCCAAACCGTTCGGAACGTTTGGCACGAACGAGAAGGAATTAATTGATTCGGGCATTATGCCGAATATACCCTCGGTAACAACGCGTACGAAAAGTGCGCTTTCGCCAGAGAGGTGCCTTTTATCCCCTTCGGGATATGCCTCGATAGCATAGGGCACGCGGTCGCAAAGAAGGCGTTTTTTGCAATAATCAAGCAAGGGACCGACCATACGGTCGCCCGCGCCGCAAAGGAAGGCGCATTTCATACCGTAAAGGGTAGAGCGATCCCAAATTGTATCGCTTGTGTTCTCCTCGCCGCGCTCGCAGGTTAACATCCCCTCTTCTGTCCAAAGATACGGCGAAAGCATTGCATTTAGGGTATCATCGGCGCGAGCTGTTATACCCATACAAAGCGGAAGACAAATCCAAGCGCGAAGGGTGTTAAACCCTTTTGAATAGCGGTAGGTATTAAAGCCGTTTAGCGTTGCGCCGAAATATAATTCGATCGCTTTTTCTAATTCGCTTGCTCGTTTATTAAGCAATTCTGCATATTCCTTATCGCCAAGCGAGAGCGCAAGCTTAGAGGCGAAAACCAAACCGCCGTAGCAAAGGCAGGAGGTAGAAAGGTTGGCTTTTTTATCGGTTGGGAATCTGCCCTCTAATTCGTCTGAATCCGAGCAGATAACGCCCTCGGGCGATTTTTTACGCTCGCAATATTCGACGCACCATTTAATTGCGGGATAAAGCTCTTTTGCAACCTCTTTATTACCAAGATAAAGGCAAAACAGCGAGCAACCGTAAAGATACATAGCGGCATCGCCACGGTCGCCTGCGCCCTCCCAAATATCCAGCCCTTCGGCAATTATCGAGGACGGAAGGCGGTAATAGCTATCCGACATAAACGGGATATAGGCGCGGTAGGCGTTTATAGACGCTTCTATCGCCGTTACATCGCCCGTCATAGCAAAATGCGGGCCTGCATATTCTATCTCGTCGTTGCACCAAATCGCTGCGTAATAGGCATGTCCGCCGGGACTATGATACTTGCCCGTCAAGGTTTCGAAAATACTCTCACCCGCGCGAAGCTTAGCAAACCGAAGCATCGTATTAAGCTCTTCGTTTTCTGTTTTTAACACAAGTGAATTATCGCAAAGCTCGGTTATGCGGTTATTACGCTTTGTAAGTTCATCGTTAGCATTGGGCAAAGCGATATTTTCGGAAGCGATAACGGTAGTATAAAAAATGCAAAAAGAGGTTGCTTCGCCTTGTTTTAATACAAATTCTTTATTAGCGTTATGGAATATTTTCGAAACATAAACGCCCTTTGTTCCGCGACCGTAAGAATGGACAGTTTCGTTAGGACTATTGACGGTAACCGTCAAATCCTTATTGGCGGTTAGATTAACCATCTCTATTGCAAATCGCTTATCGACCGAGGGGAACATAGTTCGGTTTATAATTAAGCCACAGTCGGTTTTAGTAGTAATATTAAGCTTCCCGTCAAAAGAAAACTCGAAAGGGTATTCTTTTATATCGCTATCATTAACACGAAGCGATATTCGCTCTTGTTGCTCTAAATTAAAGCAATAGGTGGCGTGGGTATTATTAGGAATAGTACGAAGCATTGGGAAATAGCACTTTTGAGAAAGCAAAAGCTCACCATTCTTTTTCACACCGTAGGACACAATATAATCGCAGTAAAGACCGCTCATTTCAATATCGTCGGTGTGTTCTATCCCCTGCTCGACGTTCCATACTATAGAATTATCTTTAATTTCCCAAAGCTGTTTTGACATATTATTTCCCTTATTTAAATTCATCTAACAAAAAATACGGTTGTTGCCCTATAACTATCGAATTAGTGACGTCGTTAACTTCAACGTCGGCATTTTCGTATTCACACAAAAAATCCTCAATGCAGGAGTATATAATTTCTTTACCATAACAATCTTTTGAAGATTGAGGTGTTAATTCTAAATATACGATTTTATTTTCCGCCTCAAACGTAAGGACTGTATGAACCTTATTATTATTTTTTTTATTCAATAACCAAATAGTATTCTTAATATTGTGAAGATCAAGCAGCATTTTCATAACCAAAACCGCATCAACACATGTTCCGATTTTTTCTCTAATTGTCACTACCGGATCTTGAACTCGATAAATGGTTTTGGAAAAATGATAATAATTCATATCAAAACCGTTTTGCATATTCGGCTTATATTTGATACCATCCGAAACGAAGCCATACTCATATCCATTATTAAATAATTCATTTTTCAAGAAATGACATATTTCACTAATTGTCATTTTCAAGATCACCTCCAATATATGTAAAGTAAGCTTTTTATTTTAAAACACCAAGTTTAATTTTATTATCTAATTCCCATAAAGCAACTTTATTACTATCGTATCTTAGTCTTTCAATTGCCGTTAAATAATCAACCCACTCGAAACATATATGTTCTTCTGATAAAATAATACTTTCGTCTTTTAGTTCTACCGCAAAACAATATTCAGGTATAACAAGACAATCATCACCCCATATCAAGCGAGCGTTTTTAAAGCAGTCAGTTGCGATACTGCATTTAGTTTCTAACTCAACAAAATGAGAATGTAACGATATTCCCGCCTCTTCTCTTGCTTCTCTCGCAGCTGACCTAATAGGTGTTTTATCTTCATCTTCACCGCCACCCGAAATAAATTGCCAACATTCATCCATATCGCTTCTCTTGAAAATGCAATACTTAATGCCATCATCACTATTTTTAAAAGGTATCACCAACACTTGATACTTTGCTCTAGCCATATTTTACCTGCCTTAAATAGTTATTGCCGAATAGTTGGCACTATATAGAATAATTTAGTTGAAAAAAGCACTTCTTTCGAAGTGCTTTTTGGTGCCGGAAGCGGGGGTCGAACCCGCACGGTATCGCTACCACTGGATTTTGAGTCCAGCACGTCTGCCAATTCCATCATTCCGGCGATTATTTTGCGGCAACTTTCTTACCGCGCGGATGCTATTATATCACAGATTTTTTACTTTTGCAAGTGTTTTTTACAACTTACTTTAATTGACTTGTATATTTTATTGTGGTATAATATAAAAAATCTTTTTTGGAGTGGATTATATGGGCGATATAATTGGTACTACAACCGTTATTTCCGAAGCTGCTATGACGGTTAAAAAGCGTTCGTTCGGAAAAATTACGTTATTTTTCTTATTGGTATATACAATCGGTTCGATTATTACGAGCACGATTATGACAATTCCGATGTATATTTCGATGTTTACAAGCAGCGATTTTATGGAATTTATGGCATCTAACCCCGATTACGATGCTATTTACGCTTATTTAGACGACCTTTTGCTTTATTCTATGCCGGAGTGGATGATTGCGGTTCAGCTTTTCGCCACCGTTGGCACGATTATTGCAGCCGTTTTCTATTGTACGGTTATCGAACGAAGACGCTTTTTTACGCTTGGTTTTATTAAAAAGCACGCCGTTTGGGAATATCTTTTAGGGCTTGTTGTTGGTATTTTGTTATTCGGTGCGGTTTACGCTTTGCTTATATTCACAAATCAGGTTCAATTTGTTAGCATTAACCTTAACGTTTCTATCCCGATGATTTTAATATTCTTCTTTGGGTTTGTTATCCAAGGTATGAGCGAAGAGGTTTTGCTTAGGGGCTATTATATGGTTTCGGTTGCTACGGGCGGTAACGTTCCTTTGGCGATTTTTGCAAGCTCGGGTATTTTTGCTTTTCTTCACCTCGGCAACAACGGAATCAACGCGCTTGGTGTTGTTAATCTTTTCTTATTCGGTGTTTTTGCGGGCCTTTATTTTATTAAGCGCGGCAGCATTTGGGGCATTGGCGCAATACACACGATGTGGAATTTTGCACAAGGCAACGTTTTTGGTTGCAAGGTTAGCGGTAATTCGTTTGGCAGCTCGATTTTTGCAACAACC
>JAZRTL010000324.1:0-4711 GCA_045652025.1 Eubacteriales bacterium | reverse complement strand
GACATGGCTACAATCCGACTTCATATTGCCACAAAATAGGCGCCGCATCAGAAAGCGTACCGCGCAATCTGTTGTGTCTATGCATCAAAGCGCGATAGCACATATCCAATCTTTCATCGAAAACTTCCCAGAACCTCTTCATATCTTTTGCGGAAGTCAATGCGACGTCTACAAGGTTAATGGTGACAACACCTTGGTTGAAACGACCATAGTACTTAGGTTGGTTGTTTTCATCTACGTAAGTCGTCAAGATGCTACGGCACCCCATACAGGTATAGCATTGGCCGTTGCCGTTTTGGTCGACCTTAAGCTCCTTCATCTTCTTTTCGGAAATGTAATCGGGTACCATACGCTTTGCGGTACATTTTGCAGCCAATTCGGTAAGGTACCAATATTTAGAACCCTCGTGGATATTATCCTCCTCGAGAACGTAGATAAGCTTGGGGAACGCGGGAGTTACCCAGATACCCTTTTCGTTCTTAACACCTTGGTAGCGTTGGAGCAAGACCTCTTCGATGATAAGGGCAAGGTCTGCCTTTTCTTGCTCGTTCTTTGCTTCGCCCAAGTACATAAACACGGTTACGAAGGGAGCTTGGCCGTTGGTGGTAAGAAGCGTAACAACTTGGTATTGGATGGTTTGAACACCGCGGCGAATTTCCTCGCGCAAGCGTGTTTCGACCATTTTATTAACCTGTTCTTCGGTAATTGCGATACCCATCGCGTTCATTTCGGCCTCTACGTTACGGCGAATCTTCTCGCGCGAGATTTGAACGAAGGGTGCTAAATGGGTTAGTGAGATGGATTGACCGCCGTATTGGTTAGAAGCTACCTGAGCAATAATTTGGGTAGCGATATTACAAGCGGTGGAGAAGCTATGGGGACGCTCGATAAGAGTGCCTGTTATAACGGTACCGTTTTGGAGCATATCCTCGAGATTTACCAAATCGCAGTTATGCATATGCTGTGCGAAATAATCGGAATCGTGGAAATGGATAATACCCTCGTTATGAGCATCAACAATCTCCTTAGGGAGAAGGATACGGTTGGTAATATCTCTTGATACCTCACCCGCCATATAATCGCGCTGGGTAGAGTTTACAACCGGATTTTTGTTGGAATTTTCTTGTTTAACCTCTTCGTTATTGCATTCAATAAGAGAGAGAATTTTATCGTCGGTGGTATTGCTCTTACGAACCAACGAACGAATATAGCGGTAGGTGATATAGTTCTTTGCAACCTCAAACGCACCGTGCGCCATAATCTTCTTTTCGACCAAGTCCTGAATTTCCTCGACCGTGGGGGCACGGTTTAGAAGCTCGCAGGAGATAACCACAGATTCGGTAATTCGGTTAATCTGGAGCTCGGTCATACGGTCGGATTCATCGACCGATTGGTTTGCTTTGGTTATAGCTATTCGAATTTTTTCGACGTCGAAATTTTCTTCAGCGCCGTTTCTTTTAATAATTCTCATAATTATATCTCTCTTTCAGAACAAAATACGAAAAATCTAATTACACTATATCTTGTGTACAATTTATCGAAGCATATACATTATATACCACATCATCTAGTATGTCAACTGTGCATTTTGACGATTTCTAGCGTTACACCCAAAACCGTTGATTTGCAATGTGTTTTTTCGTTTTTATATTTTCTGCGGCTTTAGCTTCCCTACCGATAAATAGCGAAAAACGCGGGCAAACGGTTAAAAATCGAAATTTATCGGTTGCAAAATCAAAATCCGTATGGTAAAATTAGACATATATATTTTTTGATATTAAGGTATTGTAAAATGGATGGAATTAAGATAGTTATTCTTGATGCCGCGACGCTTGGGGCAGACGCGGATATTTCGGTATTTGACAAGCTTGGCGAGGTTACGGCATATCCACTTACCGAGCCGACGGACGTAGCGGTTAGAATTAAGGATTGCGACGTTTGTATTATTAACAAGGTAAAGCTTAGCGGCGAGGTTTTGGCAAATGCAAAGAAGCTAAAATTAATTTGTGTTGCCGCGACGGGATATGACAACGTTGACACGGATTATTGCAAGAAAAACGGCATTGCGCTTTGCAACGTTGCGGGATATTCGGTACACTCGGTTTCGCAGCTTACGCTCGCCATGGTGCTTTCGGCTTCGGTTAATCTTAACCAATTTAGAAATTCGGTTTCGGACGGAAGCTACTCACGCGGGTCTGTACAAAACATTCTTACCCCCGTTTACCACGAGCTTTTGGGCAAGACCTGGGGCATTATCGGCTTTGGCGGGATTGGAAGAAGGGTTGCCGCCGCGGCAGAGGCGTTAGGTTGCAGAGTTATTGTTAACAAGCGCACTCCCGTTGAGGACGCCACCTGTGTTTCGCTTGACGAAATTCTACTTCAATCCGATATTATCACCATTCACACCCCGCTTACCGAGCAAACGCGCTCGCTCATTGGCGAAAACGAGATAGCCAAGATGAAGGACGGTGTATTTTTGGTTAACGTTGCACGCGGCGCGGTTACCGACGAAAACGCCGTTGCAAAGGCGGTTGAGAGCGGAAAGATTGGATTTTTCGGTTGCGACGTTTATTCGGTCGAGCCGATGCCGACAGCCCACCCCTTTTACAGAATTAAAGATTTGGAAAACGTTTGTCTTACTCCCCACATGGCTTGGGGCGCATTTGAATCCCGAGCGCGTTGTATTAACGAGATTTGCGAAAACATTATCGCCTTTTACAACGGCGGAAACAGAAACAGAATTGTTTAAAAGCATAGAAAAAGCCCGATTAAATTCGGGCTTTTTGTTTTTATGGGGTCCCCGAGATGCCGTAAGGCATCTTGGGGTAATTATTTATGGGGTCCCCGCAAAACAAGCGTTTTGTGGGGTATTAAATTTAGTCCTTCTTTGCGCGGACGGGAGATACGAGCTTTTCCTTTGCGAAAAGGTAGGTATCGTCATATACCGAGCGAACGAAATCGTCTTTGGAATTGAATGCATCGTAGAACGCGCGAGCGCCTTGGTAATACATTTTTACGGTATTCATAAAGCCGGTTTCTACGCCAACCTCAAGATATTCCTTATACAAATCGCTATCGACATGGCTATAAACATCGTTAATTTCCAGCTCGTAGCACAAGCCGAAGCGTTTTGTTAGAGTTGCATTATCGTACAAGCGTTGTCTTGGGATAGCGGGATTGAAGGCATAGTTAGGTTGCATACAAGCCATATCGAAGCCAAGCTCCTTCCAATCGCCGAAGCCGGACGCTTGGTAATAAGGAATCCAGATAAGCTTATAGCCGAGCGAATGGAGATAATCTCTTGCAAAGCCGAGTACTTCGAATTCATGGGGGTTATCGTAATCGATTTGCTCCTCGAACCAATAGAAGCCGCAAAGTGAAAGGTTATTATAGCCGCCATTATTAAAGCGTTCGATTTGTTGGTCGATCATCCACTTTGTAACCTTTTTCTTGGTTTCGAGATCGGACAAATCCTCATCGACACCGTCGCCATCCAAATCGCCGAACTTTTCGGGAAAATCGCCATAGGTAGGAACGGTATGGAAGACGGAAAGGAAGATTTGCATCTTACATTCCTTATCCAATTCTTTTCCTACGATATCGCAAGCGGTGTTAAACGCATCGACGTTTTTACCGTTTTCGAAAACGTTATCGATATAATATTTCCAGCCGTCAGCGGATTTATAGTGCTTTGAATAGGTAAACGCAGAATACGGAAGGAAGAGAACCGAATCGAAGAAGGTATCGGTAAGCTTTCCTTCTTTATTATAATAGCCGACGTAAGCAAGCGCTTCGTCCACAGAGAACGAGGAAACGCGCATTTGATTTTCTTTCGCCTCGGGGGGCATACAGTTATAGGTTAGGCAGATATTATGAACGCCGTTAAGGTTAGAATAAGGGGGATATTCATTCATCCAAAGCGCTTCCCTCTCGCACACCGCGCCATCTGCAACGGGCGACACCGCATCACTTGGAATTGCGGTTGTACCGAAGATAGAAAGATGCTCGGGCCAAATATGAGTTAGCGCGCCAACGTCGAAGCGAACCCAAGACGCTTTATAGACCTTATCGAAATCCTTTTTAAAGCGCCAGATAGAAGGGTCCTTTGCGGCGGGAACACCGCGGTTTTTATGGACACGCTCCCAAGAAACACCATCCTCGGAAAGATAGATATCGAAGCGTTCGGGAAGGCGAACGCCCATTTCGCGTTTTTGGAACAAGAATCCGACCGAAAATCCGCTTACGGCAGACAAGCAGGGCAAGCGGTAATAGATAGTTCTTGAAGTACCGCGGGTAATACGGGTTAGCGCCTTATCCTGAAAATCGGCAGTAGTTGCCATTACACCGTCGGTAAGGGTAAAGTTCTCCTCGAGCGTGTTAAATTGCTCGGAGCAGAATTCGTAGCTTATAGGTGCTTCCTCCTCTACCCCATAAACAGCAAGACCGCTAAGAAGGTCAACGACTTCGGTACAAGGGTTAGCGCAAAGGGGGGATGCGCCCTCGGGCTTATTAAACGACTTATAGTAGCTCATAACATTCTCCGTAACAGTTATTTTAACATTTTAAGCGTTTTGGTTGACTTATTATAACACCTTAAGTATTATTTGTAAACAACAAAAGCAAAACCCGAAGCAAAAAACTTCGGGTTTTAGGTTTTGGTTTAATTATTCGGTAACAACGGTAACCTTAGTGATGTGGGGGTTAGCGCCTT
>JAZRTL010000323.1:0-3188 GCA_045652025.1 Eubacteriales bacterium | reverse complement strand
TATTATAACACATAATTTATAAAAATTCAACAGCACCGAAGGGGTCGGTGCCGTTGATTTTTTATTTTATTCTGTTTTCAGCGGAACGGTTAGGGTATGGCTTCCGTTTTTTAGCGTTAGCGGGAAGCTTACCTTATTTTCGTTTAGCGTTATTTCTTTTACGTCTTTGCTTGAACGGATAGTTACCTCGGCTTCGTCAAGCAGGATTTTTGCGCTGTATTCGGTTATCGGCTCGACAGAAATAACGGTATTACCCGAAATTTTTATACCGAAAACGTATTCCAGCATAATTTTATAAAACCAGCTTGCCGCGCCCGTGTACCAGCTCCAACCGCCGCGACCGCCAAACGCGCCCGAATATATATCCGCGGCAATAACGTAGGGCTCGATTTTATATTTTCCCGCGAGCTCTTTATTTAGAACACGGGTTGCGGGGTTTACACAATCCAAAATCAAAAGCGCCTCTTTATACATTCCCGCCTTTATACACCCAAGCGCACCCCAAAGCGCGCCGTGGCTATATTGCCCGCCGTTTTCGCGTATTCCCGCAACGTAGCCCCTTATATAGCCAACCCGCGCGGAATTGTTATAAAAGGGCGGCGAGAATAGCTTTAGGATTTTATTTTCGGGGTCATAGAGCTTTGAAAACGCGGTTTTAAGCGCAACTCTTGCGGAAGCGGGGTTTATATTCGAAATTGCCGCAAACGCTTGGGAAAGGATATCGATTTTGCATTCCTCGCTTTTTTCGATACCCAAAACGGTTCCGTTATCGCAAATTGCGCGGGCGTAGCGGTCGCCGTAGAAGGCGTTTTTTTCCACCGCCTCGGTTAATCGTTTAATTATTGCATCGTATTTTTCGACGGTTTTAAAATCCCCGCGCGATTTACAAACCTCTTTAAATTCAGTTGCCGCAAGGATATAAAGCAGGGTCGAAAAAACGCTTTCTCCCTTGCCCTGCTCTCCAACGAGCGAAAAGGCATCGTTCCAATCGCAAGAGCCGATAAGAATTAACCCGTTTTCGCCCAACCTTAAGCCGCCGTCGAAAACGCGAAGGCAATGGTGGTAAACGCTTTCCCATACCCCGCTTCTTTCGGGCTGCTCGTATCTCTCGCTTTCGTTTACAAGCGGTGGCGAGGTTATATATTCTACCGAAAAATCAAGCACCGAGGTATCACGCGTTTTTTTAATATAATCGGCAACAACCAACGGCAAATAAAGCAAATCGTCCGAGCATTTGCTTTTTATCCCGCGGTTAACACCGCCGTAGTTACGCGTATGCCACCAATGCATTACCGTACCGTCGAGATATTGATGGGCGCAACACCTTATTATATGGTTGCGAACGATTTTCGGGTTGGAATAGACGATAGTAAGCATATCCTGTAGCTGATCGCGAAAGCCGTAAGCACCGCCGCTTTGGTAAAACGAGCCCCTTGCAAAATATCGGCAGGCGGAAACCTGATAGGGCAAAAAGAAGTTTAACAGAGCGTTGGTATATTCGCAATTCGTTTTTATTTCTATATTTGGAATAAGCGAAAGCGCAAATTCGTTCGCTCGGGCTTGCTCTTGGTCGAAAAAGCGTTTGTTTACCCTACCCGCAACCGCAAAAGCTCCGCGCTCGGTAGTTGCGGCACCGAGGTAAAACAAAGCTTCGGATTTGTTACTTCGCAATCGGTTTGCCGTTATTTCGGCTTCGGTATCGCAAACGCCCGCAAAGCCAATCCCCTCGGGGAAGGTCATACCGAACGGGTTGCGGAAAATAAGCGCGCGAGATGAAGCAAAATCGGCTTGCTTTTGCTCTATTTTCGTTACGGGGATTGCGCTATCGCCCATAACCGCCGAAATTTCCAACCCCACCAAAGCGGGTCTCGTTAGGTTTACCCTAATTAGCTTCGTTGGAAATTTTGGCGAAACGAAAACCGTTACGGTATAGGCGTTGCCATCGAGCGTGCCGTAATAGACCGCCGTGCCCTGCTTATATTCCACCTTATAGGACATCGCACAGAGGTCGTATTTTTTATTTTCTTTATAAATAAAAAGCCGTTCGCCGTTTTCGAAGGTATGACTATCGCCGTAGAAGGCGCAAAGTCTTCGCTCACGAGCGTTATCGAAAAAGCTATATCCCAAGCTGCTCTGTGTTACAACCGCAGAAAAGCGATGTCCCGTTAAAACATAGGAATAGGGGGCCTTTTGGGGATAAGATTTATCGGTTATAAATCCGTTTTCGATAAAATACCCGCCCGCCGAGCGCAACTCTCCCAAGGGGTAATTTATAGGGGTTGATGCTTGTGCTGCTACTACGGGCTCGTAATATTCGCATTCGGGACTCGCAAGCGTTATATGCGACGAAAAATCTATAAAATAATCGGCGTTTTGCTTTAGCGAAGTTAAAAAATCGGGGTCGATTTCGGCTTCGCGCAGGATAAAGATACCGCTTCTCTTTGAAAGATAATCGGTTGCATTTTGGGCAACACACACCGATTTTATTGCATTTTCGATAGGACGGGAATATTTATCGGGCTCTGTTATTAAAAACACAAGCTCGCACCTTACGTTCGCGCGGGCAAGCGTTAAAAACGAAGCTATTAGTTGCTCGGTAAGCGTTATTGCGACCGAGCTAACGGTTGCGACCGCCAAAGGATAATCGCCCGAGATGCCCTTTGACCAAAGGTCGTTAATGTTACTTTTTGTGAATTGGCTACAAAGCGTATAGCCCTTACCGTATAGCAAGGAGCAAAGCATTGGCTCGGTTAGCGAATTAAAGCTTTCTATCTCGCTTTCCGCCCTATCTCCCCTTGCAATACGGATATTATGCTCGCATTCGCTCTTTGTCTGACCGCAGCTTATTAAAAAGGTCGCCTTACCGCCATCGGCGTTTTTTGATTTTACAATACAAATCGGGTCGATACATTCGCCCGCAAAATCATCTGTATTGCAACGCGCGTAATCAAGCGGGGTACTTACGCGCTCTATCCCAATATTCTCGCGCGAGGTGGTGAAATTAAACTCCATATCCCTATCCCTTGGGGCGATGGCAAGGGTAAAAATATGGCTTCCATCCTCTCGGCTACGGCGATGGAAATAGAGAATTCTTTTTGATTTATCATATTCGCTTTCGATAAACAAGCGCGAAAAGCTTATTTGAGAATAGTAGCTTTTTTGCTTATCCAAAACCGGCTCGAAGGAAA
>JAZRTL010000322.1:0-3950 GCA_045652025.1 Eubacteriales bacterium | reverse complement strand
TTTATTGTAGGGTGCTTTGCTCTCGATGAAAAACGTTTGTTTCGCGGACCCCCATAATAACCCCCAAAAATTCGTTCCTCATTTTCGGGGACCCCATAATAAGAAAACTGCACTTTCGAAGGTGCAGTTTTTGTTTTTTATTAATATCAATCCGTTGCTACGATTTTTGCGGGATTTATGTCGGTTACGGTGAGGTAAACGCGTTCGCCGTTTAGCTTAAAGCTATAGGTACCGTAATGGTTATGCGGAATTTCGCTCTTTTCGTTACAGAAAAGCAGGGTGATATTATAATCCGAGGTGGTTGCCCAAAAGCTCTTTTGGGTGCGCGCCTTACCCGTTGTTAGCGCCGAGATAGGAACGGTTGCTTGGGGAGTATAGAGCGTTCCGCTTGCGCCCTCGTAGGTATACAACGAGCAAACGATTACATCGGTATCGGTTTTGAAAACACCAAGCGTTTCGACAACGAACGCGTCCTTTTCGACCGAAATAAGCTCGATAAGCTCTACGTTATCGTAATCCCTCTCGAAAAGCGCAACAACCCGTTCGCCGTATTCACCGAAATCCTTGGGCCTATCCTCGAACTCGCCGAAAACAAGAAAGCAAATGCAAATTATAGCCGCCCAGAGCAACCCCAAACGCCAATATTTTATTTTTCGGGGATAGGAAAAGGCGTTTACCTCGGTCGGCTCGCCATAAATGTCGAACAAACTCGGGTTTGTTACCTTTGCCTCCTCGGCAGGAACAGACAAATAAATACTTGCGAGAATGCCGTAGTTTAGCGAAGGAATTTCGGCTTTTATTTTGGTATAAAGCTCCTTTGCGGTTTGCTCGTCGCCCGTAAGAAATGCCAATCTTGCCTTTAGGAAGGTACGGGTATATCGGGCAAGGTTATTATTTACGGGGATCTCGAGCCAAGCTTTGCAAAAATCGATATCGCCGTTAAGATACGCGCCGTAAAAATCCATAATACCCCAAACCTTTTTCAGCTTTGCTTGGGTTTTCGGGGCGCATTGGTCAAAAGCATTACAAACGGCGTTATAAGCCGATTTTAAATTCTCGGTATCACCTATATCGAAATAAATCCTTGCAAGATAGAGGTTGTAATACATAACGTGCTTTGGCGTTAAATTCTCGCTTGCAAGATTGGTTTTGCAAATGCTTACCGCGTTTTTATAGTTGCCGGTAAAATATTCCGCATCCAATCGGTAAACGGCAGAGGACAAATCCAATTTATAGCGCCTTAGGACTTCCATAAAAACCTCTGCATCGAGGTCGCGGTAAAGAATATTTAATATAAAATTTTTATAAAAAATCCTTGAAGTAACAAGAACAATCGCAATGGCGGCAAAATACGTCAAGCCAACGGTTAAATTTGAGCAACGGCCAACCATAAAGCCGATCGGAACGGCGAGAACAAGCACTCTCGCTATACCCGCCGCAAGGTATTTTAAAAACCTTACTCTTGCCTTTTTAATAATCTCGGGGTAGCTTCGCATAATGATTACTCCTTTTTATTATAAATTAATCCTTTTGCATTTTGTTAACCTGTCTTTGTGCCATAACAAGACGGTAATATCTTCCCTTTGCGCGCATTAGCTCATCGTGCGAGCCGATTTCCTCTATTTCGCCCTTTTCGAAAACGACTATCTTGGTCGCATTGCGAAGCGTGGACAAGCGGTGCGCGATAGCGATGGTCGTGCGCCCGTTAGAAAGGCGGGCGATTGCCTCTTGGATTTGCTTTTCGGTTTCGGTATCCAGCGAGCTGGTCGCCTCGTCGAGAATTAAAATGCGCGGGTTACGAAGTATTGCGCGGGCGATAGCAATACGCTGTTTTTCGCCACCCGAAAGGGTGTTACCCCTATCGCCGACGTAGGTATTATAGCCGTCGGGCTGTTTCATAATAAACTGATGGGCGTTCGCAAGCTTTGCGGCGCGGATAACCTCGTCCCGCGTTGCGTTTGGCTTTGCATAGGCGATATTGGAATAGATAGTGCCGTTGAAAAGGAAGGTTTCCTGAAGCACCACGCCGATTTTTGAGCGATAGGAATGGGCATCGAGCTCGCGCAGGTCGACTCCGTCGATAGTAATACTTCCCTCGCTAACGTCGTAAAGGCGAAGAATAAGGTTCGCCGCGGTGGTTTTACCGACACCGCTTCTGCCCACAAATCCAATCATTTCGCCGTTATTTATCTTTAGATCGATATTTTTAAGAACGTTTTCCGCCTCGTTATAGCCGAACGAAACGTTTTTGAACTCTATATCGCCCTTAATGCTTTCGACCTGCTTACCCTCGACGATAGTTTCGCTTTCTTCGTCCAAAAGCTCAGAAATTTTTGAAAGCGAGGTTAGCGCGCGGGAGATACGGCGAGGCACGAACGCCATCCAGCGAATCGGCTGGTAAACGAGCGCAACGTAGCCCAAAAACTGAGCAAGGTCGCCAAGCATAAAGTTGGGGTTACCCGAGGTTATAAACGAAGCATCGCCAACAAGCTCGCAACCAAGGAAGAAGAGCGCCGCATATTCGCCAAAGCTTAACAAAAACGAGGCAAAGGGCATTATTAAGTTCCAAGTAAGCTCGTTTTTCTTGCTTATTTCGGCAATACGGTAGGCGGAAGTAGCAAAGCGTTCCTCCTCGCGCTTTTCGGTACCGTAGGTTTTTACAACCCTCATACCCGAAAAAACGTCGTGCATAAGCGTTCCCGCATCGCTTTCCACGTGCCATTGACGGCGGTAGCGCTTATGGGTATAGCGGTGGATTGCGCGGAACATTACAACAAGGAAAGGAACGGGGAGAATTACGATAAGCGTTAATTGCCAATTAAGCAAGAAAAGCATTATAATTACCGCCACCAAGGTTAAAACCTGTTGGATTAGCTCGGGAACGAGCCAAGTTATAAACTCCCTAAGCTCGTTCGCATCGTTGGAAACGCGCTGGATTAGCTCGCCTGCGCTTTGGCGGTTAAGCACCGTCATAGAAAGCGATTGGATTTTTTTATAAATATCCTCGCGGAGCTTTACTAACATCTTCGTCGAGGCGATTGTAATGACGTATCGGCGAAGCGCATTTATTAGCGCAGACAAAAGCCCGAGCAAAGCCATACCGATAATAAGCCATATAAAGCCGCTTCTGTCCGTAGGTATTGGGTCGGCGGCGAGGTAATCGTTAACGATAAGCTTATTAAAAACAGGCAAAACGAGGTTTATTGCCGCAACTGCAATAAGACAAAGCGAAGCAACGGCAAGCAACCAAAAATGCGGCTTTGCATAGGGGATTAGCCGAGCAAACGCGCGCTTTTTACCCGCGCAGTTGGGGCAAAATTCCTTTTTATTAAAGGTAGGTTTACCGCATTTTTTACATTTTTGCGTTTTCGGTGGCGTTCTTTTTTCGGCTTTTACGCGCTCGGCTTCTATCCTTTTTGCGCCCTCACGGAGTTCGTGATTAAGCGTCATATCCGCGCGGCAAAGCTCGGTTACCTCGCCATCTGCTTCCGCCTCTATCGAAACACAGCCCCAGTTATTTTGGAAGCGGATTTCGCCAAGAGAGGAAAGCGGATAGGATTTTTTATTCTCGCCAAGACAAACCCAAAGAACATCCTCCCAAACCGCGCAAGCACCAACGGTTTTTTCGTTGGCAGCGTTCAGGTTAAATTCAAAGCAAAAGATATCCTCCCCTGCGCCAAGAGAAGCAAGCAGGGATTTTTTTAGCTTTTCGTATTCGGTTGGCGGTTTTTTTGGTTTTAAAATCTTTTTTATCTTATTTAACATATCACAAATAAAGTTCTATCTTCTTAAAGCTTTTTTTGTCGAGCTCGTTCGCGTTATTAACGCGATAGCGGTTGCCGTCAACGTCGGTAATAATTAGCAACCCGCCCCCAACGCGAGCGATGCTTCGGTAGGTGTCGCGAGTGGAAAAGGTGGCGCTTCCCCTATCGGTTTCGACCTCCCAATAG